>DASVZE010000283.1:0-5002 GCA_036391775.1 Chloroflexota bacterium
CGGATAATTCGCGAGCCGTAAGATTTCTCGGACGGGGGAGCGCTCCTCCTGAGTATCGACGAGACGGAAACCATCACGCACCGCTATGCTGAAGTACTGATGTCAGCACAAGAGATTGACGCTTACCTGGAGGGGCTGGACGAGCCCAGTCGCAGCACGCTCCAAGCGCTGCGAAAGTCGATTCTGGAGATCGTCCCCGACGCCGAGCAGTGCATCTCATACGGTTTGCCGGCATTCCGCGTGCACGGTAAGGTCGTCGCCGGCTTTGCCGCCTTCAAGAAACACTTGAGCTACCTGCCGCATAGTGGGTCCGTGCTCCCAGAGCTCAGGGATGACATTGCGGGATATGGGGGTACCAAGGGCTCATTGCACTTCCCCATCGACCGCCCGCTTCCAAAGCCGCTCGTGGAAAAGCTCATTGCTGCGCGCCTCAGGCAAATCTCTGCGTGTTAATGGGTCAATTGTCTTGAGAGTTGCCAATAAGCAGCAACGGGAGTTGGCTGATATCTTCGTCACAGGTACCCGGTATTGGGACGCCCGGGACGCTTAATAAAGGTTGTCAGCGATCAATCACGCGCTTTAGATACCAGCACGGGTCACTCTCCCTGTTTTCCATGACTGTGATGGCTTCCCATCCTTTATTTCCCAGCTCCGTTAATATGCGACTCATGACGCTTTCGCGGTATACCGTATCCTGGGAATCGTCGAAATAGCGCGATTCTTCACCATTGCTGGTAAAGAATGTAAGCTCGACATACCAATAGGCCTCTTCGCTATCCTCGTCAAGGTCAAATGGCTGCTCCGTCTCTGGATAGTATTGGTCGAAAGCTGAAGGAGTGTAGAGATCTACAATTTCGACATCGTCGTCTTCAGCGAGCGTTGTATATCTTAGGCGACAGTACTGCACTGCCTTTGACTGCGCTGCTACAGGTTCCTGGCGCGGAAATGCCGTTTGTGTTTCCAGTTCGGACATCCGCCACTCCTTTCGCCGAGAGGATGTGCTGAAAACAATTCCATGCCTCACATGCCTATTATCTGCCTCGTCAAGGCTTTCTTGACAGATGACTTGTTCACGACCACGGGAATCATCTTGGCTTACTGAGATCCTGGCTTTCGTCGGCGGAGCCAGGCGCGCGGCTCATTCCCAGCTGCTGGAAGAGAGCAATTTTGGTCTGATCGGGGGGTGCCGTCGTCGTGTTGAGGACGAGCGTGTCCATGGGCAATCGGGCGAGCAGAGCGCGCGATCGGCTCCGGCCCTCCGCGAAGCGCTAAGGTCCGCCCCACCAGGGCAAGCGAATTCACGAGCCAGAAGGCCGTGTAGAGCGCCAGGACGTCCCGCTGCTCGGGGGTGAGTGCAAGACCATCACTCAGGTACGAAACATAGTCAGTGTCCCACCCGCGGCGCAGTAGCCGCGCCGCCGTCAGTCCGACCGGGAGCAGCGGATCGCCAAAGCACACCCAGTCCACATCGACGATCCCGCTCAGCTTCCCATCCTCGACAATGACGTTCTTGAGCGCAGTATCGTCCAGGAAACATCGGGGCTGGATACGCTCGCAGTACGACCGGTAACGATCAAGAGTTGCCAGGACTCGATCGGCAGAGCGTGGATCGACCTGGCCGCAGTGCACGATCCGCTCCTGCTTCCGGTGGAGCTCGGCCTTCAGGAAATGCATCCAACTTGGATGAAGCCCGCCATTCTCGAGTGCCTGAGCGAAACCGGCCCCGTACGATCGGGCGAATCCGAATCCGGATGCAAGCGGAAGCCGACCCGCCCGAGCTTGCACATCGATCAGCGACGCCGCGATCATCCGTTTCTCTTCGCGCGTGAGGGCGGGGTAGATGGCATCGAGATCATCACCCGGGATCCGAGACACAATCATGTAGGGCAAGTCACCGTCAGAGGGCTCGGTGTCGTGGCGCAACAAACGGGGGAGCGGAATGCCGTGCGCGGTCAAGCGATGATGCCAGTACACCGCGCTGACAAAGTTCTCGCCCGCGCCTGGCCGACTGAGCCGGACAACCAGGGGAGGGTGGTCCTGGAAACGCACCTCGAACACGTAGTTGGTGAGGCCCGTGGGGAAGCGAGCCACCGACGTCGGCTCGAGTCCGAGCTCCCGGCGCATCAGGGCTGCGGCATCCTGCATGTTCGGCTTGTGCGGTATCACGGCATCACCGAAGAGCAGACAGGTGAGAGCATCTGGCGCACGGAGCCGAGTCCGTCGCTCTCCCGATACTCCTCTCCATGACATATCACGGTCTTATAATATTGCAATGAGATTACTTCAACTTTGAGGACGGCGCGGCATGGGGAACTAGAAGGAAGGTATTCGCCTATGCTTGCGGCACAGCCCCATTCACTCCGCACGATCCGATCCGGGGGCCCGTCTTCGTTCTCGGTGCCATGACCGTAGCCCTCTCCGTGCTCGTGAGCGGCAACCGGACGATGCACCCTTCAACTTCGTCGTGGGAAGCGGGGTCACAATCCTGGTCCCACTCATCCTACTCCGTGACCGACTGGCGTACGGCGCACAGACCGCAACACAGCGGCGGGCGTTCTTCGCAGCACTGGGCGTCGAAGGGGTCGGTGTCTGGTCGCGGACCACTACGCTGCTTCCTTGTTCACACGATCCTGCGCCCGCGCCTTATTTCGGCGGGTGACGACCTCGACAATGCTTGCAGCGATTAGCCCCGGTGCTTTTCACGGTTCGTTGATTGTGATGCAGGCAACGGTCTCGTTGGTGGCGGGATCGATGCGGGTCACCGCTTCGCTGGTGAAAAAACTAGGGGACCGCGCCGAACAGCGGTCCGGTGGAGCGGAACCGGCGCCAGGAGATCGGCAGTTCCAATGAAATCATCCTTACGGCTCGGGAATATCGGTTGTCCGGCTGATACCGCCGACTCGTGCCAGGGACCACACTGGGTGTACACGCAGGTGTGTACCTGCCGATGGATAGGTAAGAACCGAGGTCAGTCCGACCGCCTTCAGCCGAAAGTTTCGAAGGTATAAAGGAACAAGACCATGACGCAGATGGTCGTGTACGATGCGAATTTTGGCAAGTGGTGGTTCAAGCTGGAGAACGGCATCCTGAAGCTCCTTTTGCGGACAAGATTGAAGTTGGGCTCCACCTATATCCTGAGTGTCAAGGGACGCAAGACCGGCGCGATTCACTCCACGCCCGTCGTCCTGGTCGAGGTGGACAGTGAGCGCTATCTCGTTGCCCCCTACGGTCCGGTCAACTGGGTGCGTAATGCGCGGGCAGCGGGCAGCGTGACCCTCACCCGTGGCCGGCGCTCAGAGGTTTTGCGCATCGCGGAAATTGAACCGGACGAGAGTGCATCCATCTTGAAGAAATACGTGCAGATAGCGCCCGCTACCCGTTCGTGCTTTCATGTCAAGCCCGATTCCCCGGTGCAAGATTTTGTCGTCGAGGCACCAGGACACCCCGTGTTCCGCCTCGTGGAATAAGGAGACGTCGAAATGGCTTCAATACTCGTCACATATGCAAGTAAGCACGGTGCCACGCAGGCCATCGCCGAGCGAATTGCTGAGAAGCTCGTGGCGTCCGGACAGGATGCGCAGGTGCTCCCGGTCAAATCGGTTGGTGACATGGCAGGCTACGACGCTTTTGTCATCGGCGGGGCGGCGTACATGGGTTCGTGGATGAAGGACGTCACAGGGTTTGTGCGCCGCAATCAGGCGATCCTCGCCACCCGACCCACCTGGTTGTTCAGTAGCGGTCCGCTCGGCACCGAAGCCAGGGACACCCAGGGCCGCGATCTGCTCACCGTATCCGAGCCCAAAGAATTTGCCGAGCTCAAGGACACTATCATGCCCCGCGACCTTCGCGTCTTCTTCGGCGTCCTGGATCCCCACAAGCTTGGGTTCACGGAACGAGCGATCAGAACCTTGCCTGCCGGGCGTGCGCTTCTTCCCGAGGGAGACTTTCGCGACTGGGACGCTATAGAGACTTGGGCTGAGAGTATTGCCCGTGAGCTCGCGCCCGTGATGACGAGCAACAGCTAGGTAGTTGCACGGACTATGGCCGGACCCGACCGCCGACCTACAGAAATTGCCTGCGAGTGTAGTGCCTGGTGCGGTGCCCGATTCTCTCCGTCGAATCTGTATTTCGTCGGGTTCGAATCCTCGTGGGCATTGAAAGTTGCCTAATAGGCCGGCCGCAGCTAGTTGAAAGGAGACGGCGGAACCTTTGTTTGGGACGAACTCGAGGCCGGTCTCACATTTGGCGTCCCGGGAGCCGACATAATGTCCTGCCGGCTGACGGCCCGTGGATTGCAGGCAATCGCGTCCTGGGGCCTCTTACCAGCAAGGCACCCGTACGGGACAGAGATTTCGACCAAGGAGATTCCCATGACACCGCGATTGATCGGACTCTTGGCTATCGTGAGCACATTCTTCGCCGGTAGGATGACCGCGTTTGCTCACGACGGGTCGAAACTGGGGAGCGCCGCGCCGAGCAACGCCCAGATCACGGGCCGGCTGCGACATACTATTGAGATCGGCACCAGAGGGGAGTATTTTCGACGGCTGGGGAAGCCACTGACCATCCTGGACGGGCGGGGAACCGGGACGCTGACTGCCGTCATTGGAGGTCGATACCCGACTGCCGACGGCCTGGGACAGATTGTCTTCTTCTGGCATAACACGACGTTCATCGGCCTTAGCTCCAATTACGAAACGGTCGCCGTTGTCAGTCTGAAATCACCCACGCCTGGAACTTTCATCATCAAGTATGCGCAGTACAGGCCGAAGGACCCGGTCTGCTGTCCCAGCTTGCCGCCCCGCGCGGTGACCTACAGATGGAGTGGGCACATTCTCATCTCGAACGGCGTCCCGCCGAAAGGAATCGGCAAGCCTCCGCGCGTGACATACAAACCATAGAGTGCCGCCCGGCGCCGTCGGCGTGGCGAGATCTCACTCACTGCTATCCCTTGACCTCATCCATGCAGGGCTCATTGCTATACCCGGAGCGGAACGCGTAT
>DASVZE010000284.1:0-4988 GCA_036391775.1 Chloroflexota bacterium
CTCAAAGCGCCGGAAACCCATGCGAGCCATCAGGCGCCGGACCTGCTCCGCCAGAAAGAAGAAATAGTTGATAACGTGCTCCGGTGTGCCGGCGAAGCGCTCTCGCAGCTCCGGATCCTGTGTGGCAATGCCGACAGGACAGGTGTTGAGATGGCAGGCGCGCATCATAATGCATCCGGTTGCCACCAACGGAGCAGTGGAGAAGGAAAACTCCTCTGCTCCCAGCAGCGCCCCGATGACCACATCGCGGCCGGTCTTGAGATGTCCGTCTACCTGCAAGCGCACGCGGCTTCGCAAGTGATTGGCGACCAGAACCTGCTGAGTCTCTGCCAGTCCCAGCTCCCAGGGAAGGCCGGCGTATTTGATGGACGACAGGGGCGAAGCCCCTGTCCCTCCGTCGCAGCCCGAGATGGTGATGTGATCGGCTTTCGCCTTGGCCACGCCGGCGGCGATCGTTCCGACGCCCACTTCAGAAACCAGTTTGACGCTGATGGCAGCGGCCGGGCTAACCGTTTTCAGATCGTAGATTAGCTGTGCCAGGTCCTCGATGGAATAGATATCGTGGTGCGGTGGCGGCGAGATAAGCGCGACACCTGGTGTAGAGTGGCGGACACGAGCGATATCTTCGCTCACTTTATGACCCGGAATCTGCCCGCCCTCGCCGGGTTTCGATCCCTGCGCCATCTTGATCTGGAGGATATCGCCATTCACCAGATAGTGGGCCGTGACGCCAAAGCGTCCCGATGCCACCTGTTTGATCGCGCTGCGGCGAGAATCGCCGTTCGGATCGGGCGCAAAGCGTTCGCCTTCTTCCCCACCTTCACCGGTATTGCTCTTCCCGCCGATCCGGTTCATGGCAACCGCCAGTGTCTCATGGGCTTCCCGTGATAGAGATCCGAATGACATTGCGCCTGTCGAGAAGCGCTTCACGATCTCTGACGCCGGCTCGACCTGGGATAGAGGTATCTCCTCCGCCTCTTTGAGCTCGAATAGCCCGCGTAGTGTGGCCAGCCTGGCATTCTGGCCATCGAAATGCTCGGTAAACGCCTCAAAGGTGTCGAATTGCCCCGTTCTCACCGCGCGCTGCAGCGCGACGATGCTCTCTGGGTTCCATTGGTGATATTCGCCGCCCTGACGCACCTGATACTCGCCGCCGATGTCGAGAGAGGTCGCACCGGAGGTCGAGCCGGAAAAAGCGCTCATATGGCGCTCCAGCGTTTCATGCCCCAGATCTTCGAAGCCAAGACCGCCAAGACGAGACGCCGTCCCGCTGAAATGCCGGTCTACCAGATCGCGGTCGAGGCCTATGGCTTCGAAAAGCTGTGCCCCGCAGTACGAGGGCAGCACCGAGATTCCCATCTTGGAAATGATCTTCAGTAGCCCGCGCCGGATCGCCTTGATGTAGTGTTCCACGGCCGCTGCGGGCGTACAGCTGATCTTTCCGGATATCGCCATATCCTCCACGGTCTGGAGCGCCAGATAGGGATGTATGGCGCTCGCGCCGTAGCCAATGAGCAAGGCGCAGTGATGCACCTCGCGAGCCTCTCCAGTCTCGATCACCAGCCCGACGCGGGTGCGCGTTCCACGCTCGACCAGTCGATGATGGATCGCGGAAACGGCAAGCAGACTAGGAATCGGCGCATACGATTGGTCCACGCCGCGATCGCTCAGAATCAGGATCGACGTGTTGCCTTCCGCCAGTTCTTCCGCCTGCCGGCATAGATCGTTCAGCGCTATCTCAAGTCCTTCCGGTCCCTGGTCCACAGGAAAAAGCGTCGATAGCGTCGCGGTTTCCGGCGAGAGGGGTGTTCCATGTCGCAGCTTCGCGATATCTGCGGCCTGCAGGATGGGGTGATCGAGAAGCACGCGATAGCCCTGTTCCAGATTCTCGTCGAAGAGATTCGGCTCGGGCCCCAGGCTCATAGCCAGCGACATGACCATCTCTTCACGCAGCGGATCAATGGGCGGATTGGTCACCTGCGCGAAGAGTTGATGGAAGTATGAGAAAAGAAGCTGTGGCCGCTCGGAGAGGACCGCCAGCGGCGTGTCGGTTCCCATGGAGCTATCCGGCTCCTTGCCCTGTGCCGCCATGGGAGTCAACACCACCTTTTCGTCCTCAAAGGTGTACCCAAAGGCACGCTGTTGCTGGAGCAAAGAAGCGTCCGGTTGCACGTCCGTTGCGTTCGGCTCACATCCGAGACGAATTCCACTCTGTTCGACCCAGCGGGCATACGGCCGGTGCGCAGCGACCGTTCGCTTGATCTCGTCGTCTTCCCGGATCCGACCTTGCTCCGTATCCACCACCAGCATTCGACCCGGCTGGAGGCGCCAGCGGCGTACGACCGTTTCGGGAGGCAAGGGCAGCGCGCCCTCCTCGGATGCCAGCGCCACCAATCCATCTCGGGTGACCGAATAGCGCGCCGGTCTCAGACCATTCCGGTCCAGGGTTGCGCCCACCAGCCGCCCATCGGTAAAGACCATGGCCGCGGGGCCGTCCCATGGCTCCATCATCTCACTGTGGTATTGGTAAAAGGCACGCCGGTCGGGATCCATCAAGTCGTTGTTTTCCCAGGCTTCGGGGATCATCATCATGACCGCGTGCGGTAGGGAGCGCCCGCTCAGGACGAGAAGCTCGAGGGCGTTGTCAAATGCCGCCGAATCGCTGACGCGCGGCTCCACGATCGGCCGCAGCCTTTCCATGTCGTGTCCGAACAGATCCGACTGAAGCTGGCTCTCGCGGGCTCGCATCCAGTTCACGTTGCCGCGCAGCGTATTGATCTCTCCGTTGTGGGCCACATAACGATAGGGATGAGCCAGCTGCCAGCTGCCCAGGGTGTTGGTACTGAACCGGGAATGGACGAGCGCGAGCGTGCTCGCCATGGCGGGATGAGTGAGATCCGGATAAAAGGAAGAGACCTGCGTTCCGTGCAGAAGGCCCTTGTAGACGAGAGTCCGGCCCGAGAGACTGGCGACATAGCAGCTCTGAGCGCCGCGGTAGCGTTCCTCTATAACGCGATGAAGGCGCCTCCGGATAACGTAGAGCTTGCGCTCGAATGCCGCGTCATCCCCCTTCAGACGCCGCTCCAGAAATACCTGGCGAATAGTCGGGGCAACCGAACGCGCTACGACTCCGATTACCTCCGGCCGCACGGGCACATCGCGCCACCCCAGAACAGGTTGACCTTCTTCGGACGCGATGCGCTCCAGCTCGCGCTCACAGCGCACACGTTCGTCGCGATCGGCTGAGAGGAACACAGCGCCCACCGCATACCCTCCGTTGGGAGGAAGCTCGATACCGTCGATGCGGCAAGCAGAGCGCAGAAACGCATCAGGTAGCTGCAACAGAATTCCGGCTCCGTCGCCGGTCTCGGCATCGCTGCCTCGGGCACCTCGGTGCGCCAGATTACGCAGCACCTCGAGCCCCTGTTCCACGATCTCATGTGAAGCGCGGCCGTCGATGCGCGCGATAAATCCAAGACCACAGGCTGCGTGATCGAAGGCCGGGTCATAGAGAGGGGGGAACTCAGGATGCACGGCGGTCTCCCGGGTGTGGTCTCGGCTCCGCAAGGAAGACAGGGAAGACGTGCGGATACCGCACGTCTTCCCTGTCAGCATAGAGAGTCGAAAACCAGCGTCCGCTAGACAGAAGGGACGCAAATCGTCATTACAGTCTGGACTCCTTGCACAGCCAGGTCATAGCCGGCGGACGTTTCCCTCGCATCGCGGCGGGCGAGACGCGAGGATCGGCAGGGGACCGGCTTTGATCCCCTGCCGGGAAAGAAGAGGATGCGATTATGTCTGTGTTGGCGGTCGAGGAGCATCGTAGCTCGACATGGCAGTGCTGCTTCCGGGAGCCGTGAGGGTTCCAGGTCGAGGCATCGGCCGCGCGGGCTGATCGTGATGGTGTGGAATGGGCACGGGAACTTCCTCGCCGTGGATTGCCGTGTCGCCGATTTCCAGGACGGCGTCGGGCAGCCGGAGTGGCACGATCAAGGAGATGGCCTTCAGGATGCCGAACGTCAACAGGCCGTCCCAGATGATGACGGTGAGCGCCGCTCCGGCCTGCATCATCAGCTGGTGCGTATTACCGGTGTAAAATAGCCCCCCCACGGAGAATCCGGAGGCCTTGCCACTTCCCGGATACACGGTCATGTTGGGATCCGCCACCAGCCCGACCATCAGGCCACCGACCAGTCCAGCGAAGCCGTGGGTGTGGATCACGCCCAGGGCGTCGTCTACCTTGCCGAGGATTCCAACATCACCCAGTTTGTTCATGGTGAGCCACGGAATAGTGCTGGCGGCAACGCCGATCGCGATAGCACCCACACCATTGACGAAACCAGCTGCCGGAGTGATGGCCACCAAACCGGTGATCATGCCGTTGACCGAACCCAGCAGCGACGGCTTGCCGCTCGCCAGAATGTCGAGCGTCATCCAGGTGAGGAGAGCAGTTGCGGTGGCCAGGTTGGTGTTGAGCACCGCGGCTGCGGCGTCGGCGTTGGCGAAGTAAGGATCGCCGCCGTTGAAACCGTTCCAGCCCAGCCAGAGCAGCCCAGCCCCCGCCATCACCATCAGCAGGTTGTTGGGGTTGGGGTTCTCACGGTCTTTCAGGAGTCGTGGCCCGATCACCGCCGCAGCCACAAAGCCGGAAGTTCCGGCGGCGAGATGGATCACATAGCCACCGCTATAGTCCACCGCGCCCTGCTGCGCCCACCAACCACCACCCCAGAGGAGGAAAGCATTGACGGAATACACAATGGTCGACCACAGTGGGACGAAAAGCATCCAGGCCTTGAAGTTGATGCGCCCAATAACGCTGCCCAGGATCAACAGCGGGGTTATGGCGGCAAAGACAAACTGGAAGTAGATAAGCGATGCCTGGGGAAAGCGGAACGGGGGCATGGCGCCGGTGCCGCTGACCAGCGGTATATTGGCGCGGGCCTGCTCATCCAGATGATTCAGGACAGGTCCGGGAATGCCGATGAAGT
>DASVZE010000285.1:0-1899 GCA_036391775.1 Chloroflexota bacterium
AATCGCTTGTTGATCTCGTACGCCAGCGCGACCTCTTCAGCCTTGCGATTAAGTGAGCGCCGGTCGGTCAACATGTTGTCGCGGACTAGCTGTTGAGTGATGGTGCTGGCACCGGACACGATGCGGCCGGACTGCATGTCCTGGTATGCCGCCCGTACGATGCTCAGCGGATCGAACCCCAGATTTTTATAGAAGGTCGCGTCCTCAGTCGCGATGGTCGCGTCCTGCAAGACGAGCGGGATACGGTTGACCCCACTGCGGCAGGGGTCCCTTTGATCGGAAAGGCCCTGTAAGGGTTCCACGATGCGCCGGCCGCCGTTCTGGCCGCTCAGATTCGACATGTTGAACAGCAAATCGCCCTGGGAATCGTAGATGCGCGCGTCCTGGAAGTTGACATGCAGGCGAAAAGCGCTGGCCGGAGGAAGCTGGGAGGCAAAAAGGTACGCGGCTGTGCCGGCGCCGGCCGCTCCGGTGATTAGAAAGAGAAGAATGAGGAGAGGAATGATCCAGCGGAGCGGGTGACGGCGACGCTGATTCAGGTGTCGTCTGGCAATCTTCCACCGGACTGTCTGGGCCCGCACGTTGCTCCCCTCTTCGGTCCACTACGCGCAGTGTAAGCCCCTCATTGTAAAGAACTGGCGTGTGTGTGCGGCAGAGACTACTTCGAGGCACCGCACGTGCCCGGTAGCCGTACAGTTACCTTCTCTCCATAGCGCGAGTAGTCGGCACGCACGCTCACCGTGCTACCCGAGCCTCCCTGCGACACGGTTTCTGCGATATGAGCCCTCACCACGTCCATGGTGGACCGGTCCAGATAGAGATCGATCGCGACCGGCTTGGCCGTCTGATAGAACGGATCCTGCGTCACTGTCAGCACATGCCAGGTGGATACGCCGTCGATCTTTGTGCTTCCTTCGTCATACGCACTCTGAGCGTCGGACCCCAGAAATGGAGCAAACAGGACGAATTCCGTCGCCGCGCTTACCGTAGTGCATTGCCACTGTGCGGTGTTGGTTCGCGTTGCTGCTTTGACGCCGGTTGCCAGTACCTGCACCGTCTGGGTGGTCGTCTTGGGTGATTTGCTGCCCAGATTGGTCGACGTGGCCGTTCCGCTGACCTTCATAGAGGGCACTTTCCAGGAGAGGTCGCCGCTGAAGCGTTCGGTCACCAGGGCGCCGGAGCTGTGAAGTTTGGTGGTCAAGGTGAAGCGAGCGCCGCCGGCGTGCTTGACGGCTGCCAGCATCCGCGTCAGCAGATCATGACCGGACGGGACCCCGGAGGTCGCTCTCGGTGTGGGGGTGGGTGACGTTTGGCCCCGTACTGTTGAGGTTCCCAACAGCAGTCCGGGCACGATGGCTGCGACAAGGAGGGGCCGTATGAAGAAACGTGTCATGTCAAGAGCACCTATGGCCGGGAATCAAGGTCTCAGCATACCTGCTGGCCGGCCCGGGTATCCAGACACAAAAAAGACCGCCGGAACGCGGAAGTATGGTCCGGCGGTCTCCACCTCGGAGCTGTCACATCGTGGGCGTTGCAACCGGCATACCGGGGCCAGCGGAATTCATGGCGCACCAACCCAGTGACAGCGTGGACACGCTATTAGTCACCCGTGCAGGAGGCGGTGACCACGGTTCCATTGCCCGGTATGACAGCACCTGGCATGTAGAGCGCCTCCCACTTATCCTCGGATGCGTCGCTGGTTAATCCCTGCGTGGCGGAGCCTTCGACAAACGTCGCCGTGCAGGTGTATGGTGTCGCGCCAGTGCCACTGCCCTTGGCATGCGCTGTCCCAACAAAGCCGCCACTTACAGAGATCGCTGCCGCAAAAGCCCATGCGCATATAGTCTTCTTCATGTTCGCCTCCCCGTCAAGAGAACCACCCGAAACTTGCCGGCCCCG
>DASVZE010000286.1:0-2082 GCA_036391775.1 Chloroflexota bacterium
TACCGTACGCAAGGCCCTTGACAAAGTGCTGAGACTTCTCTCGGTCGGCTCCAAACGCTTCTTGACGAACAAGGTTGACCGTTCCGTCTCCGGCCTCGTTGCACGCCAGCAGTGCGCTGGCCCGCTTCAACTTACGGTCGCAGATGTTGCCGTCATCGCACAATCGCACTTAGGAGTCACGGGCGCTGCTATCGCCATCGGCGAGCAGCCGGTAAAGGAGCTGATTGATCCCGCGGCCATGGCGCGCATGAGCGTGTGCGAGGCTATCACAAATATTGTATGGGCAGAGGTGAGCGCGCTCGAAGACATTCGATGCTCGGCTAACTGGATGTGGGCGCCGAAGCTCCCGGGCGAGGGCAGTCGGCTCTATGACGCCGCTGTTGCCATGCGGGACATCATGATCAAGCTCGGCATTGCTATCGACGGTGGAAAGGACAGCCTTTCCATGGCAGCCAGGGTCACGAAACCCGACGGCACGATCGAGATCGTGAAGTCGCCCGGGACACTTGTAATCTCGGCCTATGTCAGCTGTCCGGACATCACCAAAACCATTACGCCTGATCTTAAGGCACCGGGAAGAGGAAAGCTCCTGTTCATCGATCTCGCGCGCGGAAAGAACCGTGTTGGTGGCTCTGCCATTGCCCAGGTCTTCAACCAAGTGGGGAGTGAGACGCCAGACATTGACGATCCAAAACTTCTCAAGCACGCGTTCAACGCGGTCCAGAAACTGATCAAGAAAGGGCTGGTGCTCTCGGGGCATGACCGCTCCGACGGCGGACTCATCACGACGCTCCTTGAAATGGCATTCGCCGGGAATTGCGGAATTGAGGTCAACTTCCCGTCTGAAATCACGCATGGTAAAGACCCGATCTCGGTTCTGTTCTCCGAGGAGGCTGGTCTCGTGATCGAATATCTTCCGGAGAACGAGTCCGCGATCTTAAACGTCTTGAACAGGGCAGCTGTGCCGAATTGGGTCATAGGAAATTCAAGCGTTGACAAACGGATAAAGGCATCCATCAGCTGGAAGAATGTCCTCGATGAAGACATGCGCGTTCTCAGGGACGTCTGGGAGGAGACGAGTCATCAACTCGACTTGCTGCAGAGAAACCCCGGAAACATCCTTGAGGAGCGAAAAAATATCTATGATCGAAAGGGGCCATCCTTCGTCATTCCCTTCAAACCAAAACCAACGACTCTTACAATACTCCAGCGTACTGACAAGTTCAGGGTCGCGGTCATCCGTGAAGAGGGGAGCAACGGAGATCGGGAGATGATCTCGGCCTTCTACCTTGCCGGTTTCGAGCCTTGGGACGTAACCATGACCGACCTGCTCGAGGGTCGCGTCACGCTCAACCAGTTCCGCGGTGTAGTCTTCGTTGGGGGGTTCAGCTACGCAGACGTGCTCGATTCGGCAAAAGGCTGGGCTGCGTCCATCAGGTTCAACAAGAAGGTCTGGGACCAGTTCGAGCAATTTTACTTCCGGCACGATACCTTTAGCCTCGGCGTTTGCAATGGCTGTCAGCTGATGGCACTCTTGGGCTGGGTGCCATGGCGCGGGATCTCGGATGAGCTCCAGCCGCGCTTTATCCACAATCTGTCCGGCCGTTTCGAGTCCCGCTTCTCGACGGTGAAGATTTTGAAGAGCCCCGCCATCATGCTCAGGGGTATGGACAGCGCCGTACTTGGTATCTGGGTGGCTCATGGCGAGGGTCTAGCGCATTTCCCGGACAAAAAGATTTTTGACGAAATCGAGTACGGTCTCGCACCCATCAGATACGTAGACGACGACGGGACAATAACCGAAGCCTATCCTTTTAATCCCAACGGTTCGCCAGCCGGCATCGCGGGCCTCTGTTCGCCCGACGGCCGCCACCTCGCCATGATGCCTCACCCTGAGCGAACTGTGCTCACCTGGCAGTGGGGATGGCTGCCCGAAGATCTCAAGAAATCACTCCCCGCTTCTCCCTGGCTTAGAATGTTCCAGAATGCCCGGATGTGGTGTGAACAGTCCTAAAAAAAAACGTCTGAGAGTTGTATTCTCTCCGCTGCCATTGCTTTCACCCGATCTTTGCAGTATCTTTG
>DASVZE010000287.1:0-4404 GCA_036391775.1 Chloroflexota bacterium
GGATCGGCCGGTGTAGGATCGTCGTTATAAGGAATGCGAAGCGGGCCCGCGATACGTCGCAAACAGAGATATCCGGCACGTATGCAGAGCTCGGCTCGCGGGTCTCGAGGACGATCAAGGGTGGATGCGACCAGGCTCGCCGTGTCAAGTACGGCGCCTGCGGCCGTCACCCAGGAACGACTCGGTTGAGGTGATCGGTAAAAGACAAGGGGCACGAGCGCGGTGTGACTTTCCTCAACCATCTCGAACCAGGCCTCCCATGTGCTCCAGATCTCGCTGATCTCATCCAGCCCCTCAATAAGCTGATAGCGAGTGAGCATCTTTAGTGGAGTCGGTGGCGAACCGGCCCGCGTTTCCAGTCCAGTCACCGCCTGCTCCCGTTGAGAGAAGGCGCTGTATATGGCAGGCAAGTAGGAGACAAGGATAGCAGCCAGCAAAAGACTGAGAACGGTTTCAGAGAATGCGATAACCGTCCCCCCGGGGATCCCACGGATATCAGATCCGAGGTAGAGCAGTGATAAGCGGCTGATGGTAAGAGCAGTACCCCAGGACGACGCGCCCAGCGCCCAGTACAGCGCCGAATACCCCAGCAGGACGCAAGACAACCAGAGTACGGGGAGAGTCAAAAGGGTGACGGGTGCGAAGTATGCCAGGGATCGTTCCCGAATGAGGTGCGAGGCCCGGCGGAAGGGAACCTCAAAGACATAACGCATAAGCACAAACGCCCCACGCGTCAAGCCATCGGGTGCCACGCCTCGCGGTACTACAAACGTCTGAATGGCAGATTTGATGGCGGTAAAAATCAGCGCGCAACCAAGAATGAACGCTGCGGCGTGACCGGCCATGCGTCAAAAGCTCCAGTGTGTCATTGCCCGATCACGTCTCCGTCAGACCAACCGGTCGAAAAGCGAGCATCACCCACTGTTATTGGTCTCCGCGCCGTGTCTCCAGCGAGCGGGTGTCATGGACCTGAGCGGCGGTATTGTTTACTCTCTCTGTGAGAGTGGCGACCAACTCCACGGTCAAACGGTCCGGACTGTGTATGGCGACCGACTGATGCCGGTGTGAAGGGATCGTCTCCACGCTTACTCCCTGGCCCGCCGCCGTAAAACTCCAGCTCCGCAGTGCCTGCTCGTCCACGTTGGCCCCCAACGCGAAATGGTCAGCCACGCCAACACCCGCCTGTCCGACCATCAGTGGGCCGCTCTCGTGAATATGAACAATGGGAAAGGCGGTGATAAGGCTTCCGGGCCGACCTCCCTGTGAGCCCCAGTACCACTGCTCCACTTCCGGATCATCGGAATCCACCATCTTTCGTACCAGAGGCATCCCCAGATTGTCGCGATAGAAGCGATCCGTCTCAACCAGCGACGATACGATGGTTGAGACGTGATGAAATCCCTGGAGCGACATGTCTTCCTCGACCCGGGTCACTGGATGCGGCCAAGTACGAAGTCGGATCTCCGCTTCGTCCCTAAAAGGCGCCATACTCTTGACAGGAGGGACGTACACTTCTTCTCCATCCCGCGTCGCTTCCCAACCTGGTCCACGGGTCGCGATCTCGATCAGCACGCCATCAGGATCGACGAAGATGATGTCCTCGTAGGCTTGTTGATCGTAGGGACCGTATACCAGGACGTCATTGCTTTGTAGCCAGCCTTTCCACTTGAGCAAGGCATCAACCGTGTCGACGGCCAGAGCGATGTGGTGCACTGTCCCGATACCGCTCTCACCGGCCGCACCATCTGGAGAGCCGGAGACGGCAATCAATGTACCTTTGCCGTCCGAGAGCGGAATCGTATTCTGGGCAAAGGAGTCATCGCGGTGGAACTCGTCAGCGCGGTGAAGTCCGAGCAGATCGACGTAGAACCGGGCGGTCCTCTCCGGCTGCTTGGCAATCAGAGAGACGTGATGAATACGGTTGATTTCGAGTCGTGGTTGCATTTCGAACTCCTCGGCCACTTTACCGGCTCACGTCCTGCCATCAGTGAATGTAGTGCCTTCCTGCGCTTGACGCTCGATCTGCAGTGCATCGCGTACCGCGTTTTCAAATGGCGTCAACGGAATAGGCATGACACGCTGGGCGGAGTCATCCTGGACTATTGTGTCGTTTCGTAGTCCCTCGATGAGCGGCTGGACGAGCTCAAACGGCACGGGAGTGAAGAGGTCGACCCAGTACGAGGACAGGGTTGGTGTCAGTACCGGCACGCCAATGATCGTGAGGCGTTTACCCAGGATTGCAGCCGTTCGTTGCATCATCTCGCGGTACGTGAGGACCTCCGGTCCCCCGATGTCGAAGTTATGGCGAAGTGCCTTTTGATTTCCCAGAGCGGCATGCAGATAGCTAATAGTGTCTGCAATGGCGATCGGCTGCGTGCGATTCTCGACCCAACGAGGCGTAATCATCACAGGCAGCCGCCGAACGAGATACAGGAGCATGGTAAAAGATGCGCTGCCACGTCCGATCACTATGCCGGCACGCAGGACCGTCGCTGGAGCAGGTCCCGACAAGAGAATCTCCGCCACCTCTTGCCGGCTCCTGAGATGAGGAGACAAGGTATCGTCCGCACGGCCCAATCCCCCCAGGTAGATGATCTGGGGGACATGCGCAGCGGCAGCCGCGAAGTTCTGGGCCGCAAACCGATCATATTCCTCAAACGTGCGGCGCGAATCAGACCCAGCCATAGAGTGCACCAGGTAGTACGCGGCTCGCACGTCCCGCAATGCTTCAGTCAGCGACCGGCGATCGAGTACGTCGCCGCGCACGACCTCCACGCCACGACTTGCCAGGCCGGCAAGCCGCTCCGGCTCACGTGTCATTGCTCGAACGCGAACTCCGGCAGCCAAAAGTGCATCTACCAGCTGGCTTCCGATGTAACCGGTGGCGCCGGTAACCAGGACGGAACCTTCCATAGCTTAGGCTACTAGAGAACACCAGGGGACGAGCCATGACACATTTGCGCCTGACCACTTTTATCGCGGCGCCACCCGAGACCTGCTTCGACCTCGTGTTGAATGTCGATGTGCAGCGCGTTCTGGGCAACGGCATGGAGGCAGTGGCAGGTACGACCTCCGGAACACTTCGACGTGGAGATCTCGTCACCTGGCGGGCCCGTCACTTCGGCCTGGTGTGGCGCATGACCTCGAAGATCGTGGAAGTCGAACGGCCCGATTGCTTTTATGACGAAATGCAAGACGGCCCATTTGCCTTCTGGCGGCACCGCCACGAGTTCCTGCGCGCACCGGATGGCACGCGGATGATCGACGACGTTCACTTCGGCGCTCCGCTTGGTCCAGTCGGCTGGATCACCGAGCGCGTCGTCCTGGACGCATACATGCGTCGACTCTTGACTCAGCGCAACAAAGATCTCAAGACAAGAGCGGAGCGGCAGTCGGCGGCATGACGGCCCGCAAGCGGATGTGATGTCCGCACTCCTAGTTAGCTCCCGGCACGAGTATATGCCTGAAGGCGCAGTAAGTCCAGAGCTAACATCAAGTGGTGTGTCCCACTACCCAATATTCTACCCTTGCCCTACCCACCTGGGCGATGGCGTAATTTGCTGAGCAGTCTAGTATCGTATTGACCACCAAAAACGTGTGCGTATGGCGACATCATCTCGGAGACCAGAATCTGGTCTCCCGACTAATCGAGCAGAAGCATTCAGCGACGGTGTTTTCGCCGTGGCTATCACGTTGCTGGTTTTCAACATCGCGGTGCCTGAGGTACACCGGGGCGGACTCCACCAAGCGCTACTCAACGAATGGCCGGCTTATGCCAGCTATGCCGTGAGTTTTCTGACGATCGGCATTATCTGGGTTAATCACCATGCAACGATGGCGCGCATTGAGCGAGTCGACCGACCCTTCCTCTTCATTAACCTGCTCCTATTGATGTCGGTCTCCTTTATTCCGTTCCCGACCAATCTTCTGAGTCATTACATCCAGAGCGGGCCGGATGCGCGGGTGGCGGCGGTCGTGTACGCATCGACTATGACGGTCATGTCACTGGCGTTTAGCGGGATCTGGATCTACGCCGTGCGTCGCGGACTTCTCCATCAAAAGCGGGTGAATACTCAGGCAGCGCGCTCCACAATTCCCCGTTTCGGAGCAGGCATGGTCGTGTATGGCCTGTCAATTGTCCTGGCATTCTTCAGCCCAATAGGGTCTCTCGCACTCTTTGCTTTTCTGGCGATCTTCTATATCTTCGATCAACAAGCGTCTGCCGAAGTCTCCATTAGCGAAGCGGATACTGCCAATCCCTAAGAGCGACATTATGCGTAAAGGCGCTCACGATGCGTCCTCTCAAACAGCCATTTTCTAGTCTTCCCGGAACCCGGGGCGGAAAAGGAAGGAAAATTCTATGACACCGAACTGCACGCATGATGACCATATCCATCAGGTGCG
>DASVZE010000288.1:0-2429 GCA_036391775.1 Chloroflexota bacterium
CGTGTCTTTGCCATGCACTTCAGCGCGCTCCGCCGGGGAGATACGACCGAGGGGATTGTGGCATCGATACGCGACGTGACGGTGCCTCTGGAGTTGGGACGCGAGCGGACGCGCTCCCACCTGCTCGCGGAACTGCTGAACCTCTCCACCACGTTGAACTCGGAGCTGTCAATCGCCAAGCTAACCGAGCGGGTGGTTGAGGTCGCCATGACGTTGCTGGGTGCCAGGTCAGGCACGCTCGGGTTGGTCGAGCGAGATCGCCTTGTATTCCGGCGTTTCCATCGCTCCGAAGGGTGGGTCGACTTCAACGTGGTGCTACATCCCGGTGAGGGCTCGCCGGGCTATGTGTGGCAGACCCGGCAGCCGCATGTGTCTAACGATTGCGAATCAGATCCCCAGGTTCTGGGTGAAATCCAGAAGTGGCTGGGGTTCAAACGTATTGTCACTGTGCCTGTGCTGAATCGGGCGGGAAACATCATCGGGACACTCGGAGTCTACGATCCGATTGTGGAGCGGGATTTTGGACAGCCCGATGTCGAGGCTCTCCAGCTCCTAGCGCATCAGGCTGCTATTGCCATCGAGAACGCTCGTTTGAGCGAGCTCAAAGACGAGTTTTTATCGATCGTCTCGCACGAGCTAAAAACACCTGTGACCTCCATTAAGGGGTTCGCTCAGGTACTCAAGCGCCGCCTACCACCCGAGGCGCTGAAGCAGGCCAGTCAATATCTAGACGTCATCGATCATCAGTCGGATCGCCTTGCTCGACTCATCAATCATCTCCTGGACCTGTCGCGCATTCAGACAGGGCGCTTCCGTTTTGACCTTATGCCGGTTGATTACAGCCACCTTGTACGTGATGTCGTCGATGAGATGCGCCTTCTGGCTCAGGACAATGCGATCTCTCTCGTTATTCCCGACCACGTAACCGTGCAGGGGAATTCAGAACGGCTTCGACAGGTCCTGGTGAATCTGATCGACAACGCGATCAAGCACGGCCCCGTGGGCGGCACGATCTCGCTCACGGTGGAGGAGCAGGAAGAAGGGATCGTCACCTGTGTCGGCGATGAAGGCCCCACACTTCCGGCTCAGGAAGCAGACCGAATCTTTCAACCGTACTACCAGGTCCGCCCTCTGACGGAGAGCTATCAGTCACGAGGGTTGGGACTGGGTCTCTTCATCAGCCGGCAGATCATCGAAGAGCATCGCGGCCGCATCTGGCTTGCAGCCGGCGCATGTACGACTTTCTGCTTCATTGTTTCCAAGCGCTGAGACGTTCTCACCCTGGCAAGAGAATTGCTCTTGTGGAGAGCGATTGAGACCGATTGGGTGCACTGCCTGGAATAGGAGGCTGCGGTGGTTGCCAGGAAGCCGCAGGTAACGGAGACCATGCTCGATCAAGACCCACCGCTGATAGCGGATCCCGTGGAAACCGCTCAATCGGCCGGACTTCGTTACTTTACCGATGCACGCCCCGGAATCCGGCGAAAACGAGCCGGAAAACACTTTCGTTATATCGGACCTGACGGTGAGACTATCCGAGATACGGCCGAATTGCAGCGTATCAAAGCGATTGGTATCCCCCCGGCATGGACCGATGTCTGGATCTGCCCCAGCCCGCGTGGCCATCTGCAGGCGACGGGCCGAGATGCGAAGGGCAGGAAGCAGTATCGCTATCATCCTCGCTGGCGCGAGGTACGTGACGAAACGAAATACACCAGAATGATCGCCTTTGGCGAAGCGCTCCCAATGATCCGCGAGCGCGCAAACCTCGATCTCACGCAGCAATGTCTCTCGAGAGAGAAGGTGCTGGCGACAGTTGTGACGCTGCTTGATCTAACCGCGATTCGCGTGGGGAACGAGGAGTATGCGCGCGAGAATCAATCGTATGGACTAACCACCATGCGTACCCGACACGTGCAGGTCAAGGGAGCGACGCTGCATTTTCACTTCCAGGGTAAGAGTCATAAAGAGCATGTGCTCAACGTGCGGCACCAACGCCTGGCACGCGCTGTTAGACGGTGTCAGGATCTCCCCGGTCATGAGCTTTTTCAGTATCTGGATGACGATGGGGAGCGCCATGCCATCGATTCCGGAGACGTGAACGACTACCTGCGCACGATCACCGGGGAGAATTTTACAGCCAAGGACTTTCGCACCTGGCATGGGACGGTGCGCGCGGCGGAAGCACTGGCTTCGACAGAGACAGCGGAGTCGGAAACCGAGACCAAACGGCGGGTCACCGCCGCAATCGAGGTGGCAGCCAGCCACCTGGGCAATACCCCGGCCATCTGCCGCAAGTCATATGTGCACCCTGCGGTTATCGAGTCGTACCTGGATGGTTCGCTGTACACGACCTGGAGGCAGGTTGTCGAAGAGGCGCGAAACGGCTCAACAAGTGGCCTGGATCCGGATGAGACTGTCGTACTGGC
>DASVZE010000289.1:0-2914 GCA_036391775.1 Chloroflexota bacterium
GCCCTGCTCGAGCACGAGCAGCAGAACCGGGTCCTCTTCGAAAATGCCCCGATTGGCATCGGGGTCATTGATGAGACAGGTCGGATCGTGGCCTTCAACGACGCCATCCTCCAACCCGGCGGTTATAGCCGGGAGGATATCGAGGAAATTCAATACGTCGAGAAGCTCTACGCCAGCCCCGAGGATCGAACGCGAATTCTCAAGATGCAGTCGGAGGGCAAGCCGGTCAGCAAGGAGCGCGTCCGGTACAAGCGCAAAGACGGGAGTCTGTACGACGCCCTCCTCACGCTCGCCACGATCCAGTACCGGGGCCAGCAGGCCACTCAGGCGCTGGTTGAAGACATCACGGAGCGTGTCCGGATGGAGCAGTCGCTCGCCGAGGAGCAGAGCCGCTTCCGCGTGCTGATCGAGAACAGTATTGACGGAACGGCCCTCTATTCGCGCGAAGCCAACATTCTCTATCAGAGTCCGGCCGTGACGCGCATCCTGGGCTATGAACCGGACGAGGTGATGCAGCACAATGTGGCGGAGTATGTGCATCCGGAGGATGCAGCTCGCCTCGGCCGTGCCTACGATGAGATTCTGCAGTTCCCTTCGCATGTGGTGAGATCGGAAGTCCGGATCCGCCACAAGGATGGCTCCTACCGCTGGCTGGAGGCCATCATGACGAACCGGCTGGAACAGCAGGGGATCCAAGCACTGGTCACGAACTACCGCGACGTCACGGAACGCAAGGCCATGGATCAGGAGCTTCGAGACAGCGAGGAACAATACCGCCTCCTGGTCGAGCATTCTCCATACGCTATCGTGGTCCATAGCGCAGGCCGCATCGTCTATGTCAACCAGGCGGCGGTCAGGCTGGTGGGCGCCTCCAGTGCCGCCCAGCTGATTGGCACGGCGGCGGTTGACTACGTGCACCCGGATTCCCGTGCGGAAGTCCAGCAGCGCTTGAGCGACGTGGACAATGGCGTAACCGTCCCGCCGATGGAGGAGAAGTTCATCCGGCGCGATGGCACACCGGTGCTGGTCGAAGTCACCGCCTACCCCTTCACCTATCAGAACCGGTCTGCCCAGCAGATCGCAATCCGCGACCTCACGGCCCAGAAGCTCGCCGAGGAAGCGGTTCGTTCGAGCGAGGAACGGCTGCGCGGCATCGTCGAGCATACCCAGAACATCTACTATTCCCATACACCCGACTACCTGATGACCTACGTGAGCGCACAGCTCAAAGTCATTCTCGGCTATTTGCCGGAGGAAGTGCGAGGCACCTGGAAGGACCTGCTCACCGACCATCCCATGAACCGGCGGGGCATAGAGCTCACACAGCGGGCGATCGACACCGGCATCGAACAGGAGCCATACCTCTTGGAGTTGAAGGCCAAGGATGGCCACGATGTATGGGTGGAGGTCCGCGAGTCGCCGGTGGTGCGGGACGGCAAGACGGTGAGCATCGTCGGTGCCCTGACGGACATCACCGATCGCAAGCGCACCGATGAAGACCTGCAGCAGCGCCTGGCCGAGCTCACGGTGCTCCATGCCGTTGCCCTGGCAGCCTCGCAAAGCTACACCGAGTACGAGGTGATCAAGCGCACCACGGAGATCGTGAGCAGGATGCTCTACCCCGATAACTGCGGTGTCCTGTTGCTGAACGACGACGGCACGGCTCTGCGCCCAGACCCCTCTTATTGGGGCGCCAGCTCCGCGGCCAGCCGGGACGAAATGCCGCTTTCGGTGGGCCTGACCGGGCAGGTTGCCTCCACGGGACAGCTTGTTCGTGTGGCGGACGTCCGGGACAACCCTGCCTATGTCGAGGCCGCGCCGGGTATCCAGTCCGAGCTCAGCGTGCCGATCCGCGTGAATGAGAAGATCATCGGCGTCTTTAACGCGGAGAGCAGGAAGTCCGGCGCGTTCGACGAAGAGGACGAGCGCTTGCTCCTCACCATCGCCGGGATGCTCGGCAACACCATCGAGCGCCTGCGCTTGCTGGCTACCGAGCAAAAGCAGCGCATGGAGGCAGAGAATCTGCGCGAGGCGACCGCTGCCCTGACCACCACGGTTGAGCTTGACCGGCTCTTCGAGATCATTCTGGAGGCTCTCTCCCGGCTCGTGCCGTACCGCAGCGCCTCGATCGAGCTGGTCCAGGACTCGCTCCCCCAGGTCGTTGCGGCCAGGGGCCTGCCGGCGGACCAGGTCTCCATCGGCCGCGCATCGTTTGCCAACCCCGGCCAATGGGAGCATGGTTCCCGCGATCCGATCATTATTCCAGATATACGGAATGAGAAACGCTTCGAAATGCCTCCTGGCACGGAGTACATCCGCAGCTGGCTGGCCGTGCCCATGATCTCCCAGGAGAAATTGATCGGCAATCTAAATCTGCACAGCGATGTCGTGGGTTGCTACACGGCCAATCAGGCCGCGCTGGCGCAGACATTCGCAAATCAGGCTGCCATCGCGATCGAGAATTCGCTCGGGTTTCAGGAGGAACGACGCCGCACCAGGATTATCCAGGCCCTGGCCGACATCGCCAACGAGTTTGCCGGAACTCAGGAGCTCGAGCATGCGCTCGACAAGGTCTCCCACCGCACCTATGAACTGCTGAATGCCAGCCACGTGGCCATCTACCTGGTCCAAAATGACAACAGCACGGTCCGGGTTGTCTCGGCTGCTGGCTCATACACCGAGCAACTCCTCTCACACTCTTTCCGTGTGGGAGACGGAATCACCGGGAATATCATTGCTTGCGGGGCCTCGGAGATCGTCAACGACACGCGCCATGACCCGCGCAGGATCTCTGTGCCCGGCACCCCGGAAGAAGACGGCGAGATCGAAACGATGATGTCCTCCGCGCTCATCCTGCGGGGCAAGCCCGTCGGCGCCATCAATGCCTGGCGGTTGCGGGCCGATGGCCTCTTCA
>DASVZE010000290.1:0-16770 GCA_036391775.1 Chloroflexota bacterium
GCCGTGACCGGACGATGGAGGCTCGCAATGTCATTTGAGAAGCATGACGTGACCGTGGTCGAGCACCCTTTGGTCGAGACCTCACTGGTGGCCCTGCGGGATGCGAGCACGACGACCGACACTTTCAGACGCCATGCTCGACTTCT
This sequence comes from Chloroflexota bacterium, assembly GCA_036391775.1. Taxonomy (GTDB): domain Bacteria; phylum Chloroflexota; class UBA5177; order UBA5177; family UBA5177; genus DASVZE01. The sequence continues at coordinate 147 of DASVZE010000290.1, forward strand.
TTCCTCCATCCTTGCCTTTCACGTGCTGCAAGATCTGGCAACGCGCGAGGTTCGGGTCCAGACACCGCTGGAGGAAACGGTGGGTCACGTCATCGACCGGAGCGTCATTTTCGTTCCTGTTTTGCGCGCGGGTCTCGCGATGCTGGACGCCATGAGCGACTTTGTGCCTGGCAGTAAAGTAGGTTTTGTTGGTCTGGAGCGGGACGAGCAGACCGCCATCGCGCATAGTTACTACCAGAAACTGCCTGCTCAACTGGCGGGCGCGGAAAATATCATTCTGGATCCGATGCTTGCCACGGGTGGCTCAGCCCTTGCGACCGCCGCGCTGCTCAAGAAAAATCGTGCCGGTAGCATCAGGTTGGCGTGCATTGTCGCCGCGCCGGAAGGTATCGAGGCAGTGCGACGTGAGCATCCCGATATGCGGGTCTTCACGGCGGTCATCGATCGAGAGCTGAACGAGCGCAAGTTCATCTTGCCCGGATTGGGTGATTTCGGAGACCGTTACTTCGGTACTATCTGATCCGGCGCCCGGCGTGCCCGCAGGCCGAGAAATAGCGGGATTTCTTCACGCGCCAGTCTCTCCGCGCGCGCTGTTGGAGCGTTTCCACTACGTAGCCCGGGAATTTCTTCCATGTGATCGATATAGAGTCCGCGAACGCCCAGTTCGTTGACATAATACTGGATGGGACGGTGAAAGCTCCGCGTTGTCTTTCGGTCTGTGCCGGGAAGTGGCTTCATGGGAACCGGCAGAGGCGATAGATAGCGATCGATGCGGCGGTACAGCAGCTTTCGTTTTTCATCCCATCCCCACCCACTTTGCCGGGGAATGCGAAAGGCAGGGTGTGTTAACAGGAGAACAACCCGGCCGCTCGCCGTTAGCGCGGCAAACGTGGCATCGAGCGCCGGCCCAAGTGGATCTATGTCCTGTGCGCTGAGAAGAAAGACGGCCGCATCGAACTTTTCGCTTCTGATCTGAGGCAACGAGTCAAGGTGTGCCACGTCGCCCACAACGAAGCGTCCTTGCACGCCGTGGTGGCGACGAGCGGCCTCAATCAGCCGCGGACTGGCATCGACTCCCGTATAGTCAGCCCCCGTGTTCTTGACCGAAGGAGCAAGCACTCCCTGGCCACATCCAAGGTCTAGCACGCGCTCATCCGGCCGAAGGTCGAGCAGCCGCAGCACGGCCGGAATCGCTATCTGGCGGTGGTGATCGCTTCCAGCCTCTCCTACCCAGCCGTTATACCAGGTTGCAAGAGCATCCCAGCTGGTGGGCACGGCTGGAGCCGCGCGGCGGCGTGGCGGATCTCGTTTAGGCACTGTTACCCGCTCTCCACCGATACGACGGAGTCCCGCGCCATACAGCAAGAAAAGAGAGTCGCTGAAGACGGAAGAAGTGGCTGCCGCAAAACATAGTCCTGCGTGATGCCATTGAATCTCTCACGAGTGTGTCGCCACGGCAAACCCAGCGCAAAGAACGACCAGAAGAGTCGCGCTCACCGTGACAAATGCCCGGTCGCGCTGCCTCGAAAACTCTATCAGCGCGGCCAGCACTCCAAAGAACGGCGTGGCAAACAGAATCAAAATACCGACATCGACGAAAGCGGGGCCGCGGCCGGCGGTCAAGGCAGCGACGACCTTGGTGAGTGGCAGGACATGCGCCGGTAGGTTCCTACCCTGTAAAAGCGAAAGCACGACACCGGCGACCATAGCCGCCATGCTGCACAGAAGGCCCGCCAGAAGGAGAACGCCGACGTGTGTGTCGGTACTATCGTTCCGCTTGTCGATCCTACCCTGCACGCTGGCTTATCCTCCGCCGATGCCAAAGACCCGCAGCGCCATCTGAACCGCGTATACCATCAGCACCGCTATGAACAGATTGCGCAGTACTGTCGGTCTAATTCTGCCGATGAGAATCGAGCCGAACGACGCGCCCAGAAATACGCCGATCGTGACCGGTAAGGTCAGGGCCGGGTCGACATACGATGGTCGGTGATTGTAGTAGACGAAGGCGCCGGCCATCGCGGTAATTCCAATGACATAGGTACTGGTGGTGGTGGCCACCTTGATAGGTACGTTCATGACGACGTTCATCACCGGCACCTGCACAATTCCGCCGCCGACGCCCAGCATGCCGGAGATCAACCCGGCGATAGCCGAGGTTGCAACGCCCACCGGTACATGCCGTACCGCATACTGGATCTTGTTCCCCGACGCCTGATCGATGTACTCGCTCCGAAATTGGAGCGACGAGGATTCGCGGTCAGACTGGGCATGACGGGTTTCAGTGGCGGCCCGTTTGGATGTTGCCAGCATGCGCTGTGCGCTGGCGGCGAGAGTGAGGGCAAAGAAAGCGGCCAGGACGCGCGCGCTCACCTGAGTGGCAAGAAGCGCTCCGACCACGGCGCTGGGTGCAGTCGCCAGGGCAAGGACCAGTCCCAATCGCATGTCCGCGACATGGGATCGCAGGTACGCGTTTCCGGCACTGAGTGAGGTGGCGATAACCGCGACAATGCTCGCCGCGATGGCAGTCTTGAGCGGGATTCCGAGAAACAGAGTCAGCGAGGGAATGATGAACAGCCCGCCGCCGATTCCGAGAACGGAGCCAAATGCGCCGGCAAGTACTGAAATTATGAAGGCGATGATGGACGAAAAAAGGGTCAGAGTGGTCCCTCGGCTGATGTCGGCTGGCGCCTCATGCTATCAAGTGGAGAGCGCCCTGGTGCGTGGTACCATTGCCATTAGCTACGCGGAAAGAGGGCGCTGGCGTCCGTCTCGATTCAGCGTCGATCGCGTGGAATCGCCCCATTCGTTCATACAGAGAGTTGCCTCCCCATGCCAGCGCTTGCTGCCGTAAATCAAAAGGGTGGCGTAGGAAAGACCACAACGGTCGTCAATCTTGGCGCCTATCTGGGCGCGCTGAATTCTCGCGTCTTGCTGGTAGATTGCGATCCCCAGGCAAACACGACAAGCGCCCTTGGTCAGAAACCACGAACCGGAAGCCTGCACGATGTGTTGCACGGCCAAGCGGCAGCGAACGACGTCATCATTCAAACCGGCACCAATGGTGTCGATCTGCTTCCCTCCTCACCAGAACTTGCCGGCTCCGAGATTGAATTGCTGGAAGAGAAAGACGCGCGAGGGGCGCTAAAAGAAGCACTGGCAACGATGTGGCAGGCCTACGACTATGTGTTGCTCGATTGTCCACCGTCTCTCGGGTTACTCACTGTGAACGCCCTGGTGGCTGCTGACGAAGTACTCATTCCGGTGCAGTGCGAGTATCTCGCTCTCGAGGGCCTGGCTCGCCTGCTGGACACCCTGGAACGCGTTCGCAGCCAGTGGAATCCAACTTTGGCCATCTTTGGACTGGTGATGACCATGTATGACGGGCGAACCGTCCTTTCCCAACAGGTGGCGAACGACGTTCGCCGTCACTACCCACGCCTGACGTTTGAGACAGTGATCCCGCGCAATGTCCGTCTTGGTGAGGCGCCGAGCTTTGGCCAGTCGATCCTTGAATACGATCCTCTTTCACGAGGGGCTGAGGCGTACCAGGCGCTGGCTATGGAAGTGGCGGCGCGGGCGGGAACGGCGGTGACTGTGCCAGAGAGAAAGAGTGTTTGGGGCACATTGCGGACTGCGATTCGTATCTAGGGATTAGGGAGCCAAATAATGTCCGATAAAGCAAGCACGCGCAAGGGACGCCAAGGATTGGGGCGCGGGCTTGACGCGCTCTTGCCCGATACGGAGAGAAGCGGGGTGCGCGAGGTGCACGTTGACCGGATCGACCCGAACCCCAATCAGCCACGACAGCACTTCGAGCGCAAGGCGCTGGAAGATCTGGCATCATCGCTTCGCCGCCACGGCATCATGCAGCCGCTCGTCGTGTCGTCGGCGGGTGATGATCGGTTTCGAATAATCGTTGGAGAGCGCCGCTGGCAGGCCGCCCAGTTGGCCGGCATCGAGCGTGTTCCGGTGGTGGTGAAGGAAGCGACAAATCGGGAGACACTGGAACTGGCTCTCGTCGAGAACGTGCAGCGAGCGGATCTCAATCCGCTGGAGGAAGCGGCGGCCTTTCAGCGACTGACCCAGGAGTTCGGCTTGTCGCAGCAGGAGATCGCGCACCTCGTGGGACGGAGCCGGGTGTCTGTCACCAACACTCTCCGATTACTGGCATTACCTCAGATCGTGAAGCAGGCTGTCATAGATTCCCGCATCTCTGAGGGCCACGCGCGCGCGCTTCTCGGCCTGCCGGACGAGCGGCTGCAGGTGCGGGCACTGGAAGACGTGTTGCGCGATGATCTTTCCGTTCGTCAGACGGAAGACCTGGTTCGCCGCCTGCTGGAGCCCGGGAGGGCACGCTCGGGAGCAAGTCACAAAGATCCCAATATCGAAGCACTCGAGACGGAGTTTCGCCGGGCTCTGGGCGCCCGCGTTTCTCTTCGGCCAGGCTCCAGGGGCGGCCGCATCGTAATTCAGTACTCATCAGATGACGAATTCCAGAACCTGTATGACCGGCTTGTCGGAAGGACGTAGCAGCCTTAGCGCCCGCAACGGGAGGTCGATATGGAACCGTTCGATTCAACCAAGAGCTATGCATCCGGACCATCTACCTTTCCACTTATTGGCGACACCATCGGCGACTTCTTTGACCGCGTCGTCCAGGAGTATCCTGAGCGCGATGCTCTCGTTTCCCGACATCAGAATCTCCACCTTACGTACCGCGAGCTGCAGCGCAGGGTTGATGTCTTCGCGCGTGGATTGATCGCTCTTGGGTCCAGAAAAGGGGACCGCATCGGAATCTGGGCGCCCAATTGCGCGGAGTGGGTGGTCGCGCAGTTTGCCACGCCAAAGATCGGGGCTATTCTCGTCAACATTAACCCCGCGTACCGCACCTCCGAGCTCGAATATGTTCTGCGGCAGGCCGGTGTATCAACGCTGATATTGGCGCCGCGCTTCAAGTCGTCGGACTACGTTGCTATGTTGCAAGAGGTATGTCCGGAGATGTCGGGCGCCACGGGGCGAGATATCCGGTCCAGTCGGTTGCCCGACTTGCGGTCGGTGATCGTGCTCGGAGAGGAGCCACCGGCCGGCGCCTACGGCTGGTCAGACATAGAATCGATGGCCGGCCATGTGAGCGCAAGCGATCTGACAAACCGCCAGAGCCGTCAGCAATTCGATGACCCGATCAACATTCAGTACACCTCGGGCACGACCGGCTTTCCCAAAGGCGCGACGCTGAGCCACCACAGCATTCTCAACAATGGTTTCTTCATTGGCGAACAGATGCGTTTTACCTGCGAGGACCGGCTGTGCATTCCGGTACCGTTCTATCACTGCTTCGGCATGGTGCTGGCCAATCTGGCTTGCGTAACGCATGGCGCGACAATGGTACTTCCCGCGGAGTCCTTCGATCCCGCCTTGGTACTGGAGGCGGTACAGGCTGAGCGCTGCACCGCCTTGCACGGAGTTCCAACCATGTTCATCGCGGAGCTGGGATTAGCGGACTTTGACCGGTACGACCTATCGACCCTCAGGACCGGCATCATGGCCGGATCGCCATGTCCCAGCGAGGTGATGAAGCAGGTTATCGAGCGCATGCACATGATCGAGGTGACGATCTGTTACGGCATGACCGAAACATCTCCGGTCAGCACACAGACTGCATCGGATGACCCGGTGGAGAAGCGCGTGGCGACCGTCGGCCGCGTACATCCGCATGTAGAGATCAAGATCATCGATCCAGAAACGGGTGAGGTTGTCCCGAGAGGGAACCCCGGCGAGCTCTGCAGCCGCGGCTATATCGTCATGCTGGGATATTGGAACAACCAGCAGGCAACCCGCGATGTGATCGACGCGGCGCGCTGGATGCACACCGGGGACCTTGCTACCATGGACAGCTCCGGATACGTCAACATCGTCGGGCGGATCAAGGACATGATTATCCGGGGAGGCGAAAACGTCTACCCGCGGGAGATTGAAGAATTCCTGTATACCCATCCCGCTATCAGTGACGTCCAGGTTATCGGCGTGCCGGATGAAAAGTACGGCGAAGAGGTCATGGCCTGGGTGATTCTGCGGGCGGGACACGAGGCTTCCGAAGATGGCATCAGAGAATATTGTCGGGGCAAGATTGCGCACTACAAGATTCCGCGATATGTGAAGGTCACAGATTCCTTTCCCATGACGATTACAGGAAAGATTCAGAAGTTCCGCATGCGCGAGATTTCCACCGAGGAGCTTGGGCTACATCGCGCGGCGGCGGTGTCAACGGCGTGAGACAGGGGGCATAGAGGTGCCGAAGCTCGAACGGTTGGAGTGGATCGCGCCGCTGAGCGATGGCCTTGGCATCACTCTTTCCGATGATCCGGAGGCCGATCGTCTCCTCGAACAGGATGCCAATGCCCTGCTCCTGGGCGTCTTATACGACAGCCAGTTTTCGACGCGGCGTGCGTTCTCGGCGCCGCTGCGCCTATCACAACGGCTGGGCCATCTGGATCTCGCCCTTATCTCCGCTATGGATGCGGAAGACTTCGCCGAGGTATTTAGACAGAAGCCGGCGCTTCATCGATTTCCGGGAAAGTTCGCGAAGCTGACGCAGCAGCTGGCCCTGTTTATCGTGGAACGCTACGGCGGCGAATCACGTCGCATCTGGAGTGAGGCGGTGGACGTCCCCGATCTCAGCCGCCGTATTCTGGCGCTTCCCGCGTTCGGAGTCGAAAAAACAAACTGGACGGTGGGAATGCTTGGCCGGCTCGGGGAATTGCCGTACGGCGGTTGGGAGGAGTTCAGGCTGCCCTAGCTTTACGCGTGGGCATGCTCCATTTCGGCAGGGGACACATTCGGCTCGGACACGATATATCCAAAGACTCCTGCGACGACCGCGGAGAGAGCGTGCAGCCACGTGTCACTGCCAAAGATGGGCGTCACGCTGCCAAGCGTGTCCGTCGCGGGCATGAATCCAAGGACGGCCAGAGCACCGAATACGAGAAAAAGTGATCGCGCGTACCAGCGCGCGGCCAGAAATCGAAAGCTGCATGCCACGCCGATGACGCCAATCAGTATGTGGAGCGCATCGTGAACGGCGTTGACCGGAAACTGGCCGAATAAGTATCGATATCCGGTGGACAGGGCAACATGCGGCGCGCTGCTCGGCGGCCCGGACGAGAACGCGGGCACGAAGCCGAGAAGGCCGACAACGATGTACAAAATGCCGAAAACGAGTGCAAACGTCCGCGTCGCTCGCATCTTGACTCCCTCTACTCTGAGTTTTGTGCTCGGTTAAGGGTACCGCAGGCCGCCGATAGTCGACGCTCCTGCACGCCTGTAAGTCGGCAAAGCAGACAAGGTGTGGCCGAGAGGACCGCTCATTTCAGTGTAGATCTATCTCAGGACATGGTGCCGCGGCAAGGAAATCGTCCATTGGGGATTTCTCGGTGAAATGACTGCCGGTCAGATGTCCTGTCAGGGCGCGCCTGCTACCCTTGAGATGTATAGGTGCTGAGGGGGATAACAAATGGGAACGCAACTCCGCATCCTGGGCGTCGCGTTCATCGTCTTTGCTGTAGTCGCGGCGCTGTTCACTCAACTCTTCAGTCTGGCGTACATTGGTCTGGTGTTGTTCGGCGTCATTTCCCTTGTTATCTCGTACGTCTTTCCCAAGTAACGCGACGTAAGACCTTCTTGCGCTGCAGGGGCGCCGCAGACTGAATGCCGCGTGACAACCAGGTGATCCACCTGCCACGCTGCCGTCTAGCTTGGGTGGGAACCGGCGGAGACATGTCTGCTGATAATTGGTTAAAGTCGTGGAGCGCATATGCAGAGTAGGCTTAAAGCGTGGGTAGTGAAAGTAGTAGCAAGCCGGACGGCTCGAGCGCTAGCGCCGGCGTGCCGAAGAGACTGGTGACGGAAATGCGTTCCATGCAATGGGAGATGAGGGAAGTTATACGGCGGCTGGAAGTCTTGAGTCAACAGGTCGACAAGCTATTGGTCGAAATCGCCGCGTCAGCCGACGACGAAGATGACCCGGAGGCACTCTAAGACGCGCCGTATTAACCTGGCATGTTTGTTGCCTGATACTCGACGGAGCGTCGATGTCTAGCCAAAATCAACTTATTGCCGGCAGGTACGACCTTGTGCGTCGCATCGGGTCAGGCGGTACTGCCGCGGTCTACCTGGCGCGAGACAATGTTCTGGGTAGAGATGTCGCGGTTAAGCTCCTGCACCCCGACGTGGCGGCTGATCCTATCTTTATTGAGCGGCTAAAGCGCGAAGCTCGAGCGGCCGCGTCGCTCAACCATCCCAACATCGTGGCGGTGTACGACTGGGGACGGAGTGATGCCGCTCAGGACCACGACATCGGAACCTATTACATGGTTATGGAGTACGTCTCCGGCCACAATCTGAAGGAACGCCTCGCGAACGGACCGCTGGCGGAGGGCGAGGCACTTCGGGTGGCGATGAATGTTGCTTCTGCCCTTCACGCTGCACACCTGAAAGGTGTCATTCATCGAGACGTCAAGCCCCAAAACATCCTGCTTACCGCTGACAGTAGAGTCAAAGTTGTAGATTTCGGAATTGCGCGCGCACTTGGAGTGACGCAGCTTACGCGCACAAATGTGGTACCCGGTACGCCCTACTACGTCGCTCCGGAGCAAGTCACGAGCCGTCAGGCCGACGCGCGATCCGATGTCTATAGTCTTGGGGTGGTGTTGTACGAGATGCTGACCGGCAAAGAGCCGTTTCGAGGCGGCTCGCTTGTCGAAGTGGCATTGAAGCATGTCAACGAGCAACCCGTTCCGCCGCGGCGCCATGTCCCGACTTTGTCGCAGCGCGCGGAAACCGTTGTTCTGACGGCCCTCGCTAAAGATGCGAGTGATCGTTACCAGTCTGCCGAGGCAATGGCCATAGCCTTGAAGTCGGCAGCTCAGGCGCCGGCTGAACATGCACCGCGCGACGCGCAAGGGGCACCGGTTCCAGCGGCAGAGTGGCCGGCCTCCGCCCGAACAGTCGTGGCACAGCCGCTCGCGACAGCGCGGCAAGAACCGTCCTACTCCCGTTGGCTTCTGGCGGTGCCGATGCTCCTGCTGATCGCCGTCGTGGCCGGCGTCGCCGTGTTTCTTCGGTCCGGCGGTCCGACTCAGCCTTCGCATCCGGTTGCGGCCGGTGCTCATCGCGCCCCGGCGACAATCGGAGCCCGAAAGACTTCAGTGGTGTACAAGCGTCATCGCGCGGCGGGTCACCCCACGACAGTTCCTCGAGCGACATATGTCAATCCCTCTATATCCCGGGCGACATCGCAACCGACCATACCGCCAACCGTTGTTCCGGTGGCGACCGTCCCGCCCACTTCTCCTCCGGTGAGCCTTCCCACCTCTGTGGCACTGGTGACGGGCAGCCACGGTGCTGGGCCGGAGCAGGCTGTACAGCAGTTTTACAGCTTTGTCTCGAATCATCAGTGGAATGACGCGGCAGCACTGTGGACCCCTGGCTTGCGAGGGAGTGACCCTCCGATCCAATACATCAATCAGAGGTTTCAGCAGACCTCCCGAATGGACGTTCAGAGCGCCGCGGTCGTAAACGAGGATGACCGGTCAGGTACCGCCGCCGTCCGGGTGTCGCTCGTCGAGCACTTGCAGAACGGTTACTACCGAGTCCTGGACGGTACCTGGTATCTGGTTCGACGTGGTTCCGGCTGGTTCTTGAATCAACCGGTCTTCTAGCGATTTTGACCATGACTGAAGGCCGGAGCACACCGTTCAACATGAGCGAGGACAAGGTCAGCCGTCTGTTCGTGTATGGAACGCTGAAACAGGCTCAGGCACACGGTGACCTACTACAATCGCTTGCTTTGCGCGTCGATCCTGCCACCACGCGCGGGCAACTCCTGGATCTGGGGCTCTTCCCCGGCCTGGTCCGTGGAGAGGGTGTGGTCCATGGGGAACTCATGACATTTCCGGTCATGCACCTGGCCACAGTTCTTGCGGTCGTCGACCACCTCGAGGGATTTGTCGAGGGCGATCCTGCTGCCTCGCTATTCCTCAGAGAGCAGATTGTGGCCGAAACAGAGCAGGGAGATCTGGTTGATGCAATTGCGTACTTCTACAACCAGTCACACCCGGATTCTCTCCCGCAGGAGGAGACTGTTCTGCTCGCGACGGGCCGATGGGACGGATCATCCCGGAATGTTCTTGGCGCGACGGAGGGATTTTTGCGGTTTACTAACCATGTACAGGACTTCCAGAACGAGGGTCAAAAGCCATAGTGCACTCGGGATCGGGCGGTCTTGCCGCATGTCGAGGTGAAGGTAGGATTCAAGTATGGACGAGATCACGATTAGCGGTATCGATGTGCTGCTTGATGAGGAGGCGGATCCTCCCTATCTGGAGCTACGGCTGCGTGCCGGTACTCGCTCCTTCGTCGCGGCCATACTCGCGACGGAGGATCTGTGGGCGCTCAACATACGCGATGAGCAGAATCATGCGCTGCCGAGTGACGGAGAACTTTACGCGACGCAATCGGACGCCATCCTGGCTGCAATGCTCACTGCTTTGCACCGGGCATCGCCGCTGCATATTCCGCCTCCGGCCTGAGTTTGCTGAGGGCTCGGACATGTCGCTGCGACGTGCGGGCCGGTCCATGCCGTCTGATACGGTTGTAGAGCATCAAGAAGGGGAATCACGGATGATAAGACTTGCATCGCGCGCGCTGGTCCTTGGTGGCCTGGCGGTTGCGCTCCAGGGCACCAGCCTTGCCGCCCATGCTGCGGTGAGCGACATCCAGTCCAGCCTGCTACGTTCCGGAGAAGCGCTGCCAGGGTTTGGTACGCCGCACAGCCACCTGTACCAGAAATTCCACTCCCAGATGGATGTATCAGTTTCACACGGAGGTATCACACGCTTGTCGAGTGTGTGCGTCGTTCCCACGACATTCGCCGCACAGTGGGCCCAGGGAGTCATCGAATCATTCGACACTACGGCGCCCCCTAGTCACTTGCAAATCCTGACACTTTGCGCGTATCGCTTTACCACGGCGGTCGCGGCGCAGTCGGGATATAAAGTGCTGGCCCGTGGTTTGTACGTCCTGTTGCGCAACAAGAGTGTCTCGGCTCTCCGGGGGCAAGCGATGGGTGACCAGTCCTATGGCGTCGGCAGCAATCGCAGTCCATATTCAGACTCACTCGTCTTTCGGCATGCCAATGCTGTCGTCCAGATCTCTTACCTTGGGCCGCAGAGGATATCCGCCAGGCAATTCTTACGACTTGGGGGGATCAGTAATTCGCGTCTCCGTTAGAGCGGCTTCCGTGTCACTGTACGGAATAAGAACCAGCTTGGCACGTCTGGAGGATTGACGCTCTTCCCCGTGCGCCCTATAGTGGCGGCACGCAGCAATGGCATGTCCTGCGCGACCGGCCTGCAATCGCAAAGCAGTTGGCTTTTCTGCTGGCGCTGAGCCGTGAGGCAGGATAGAGAGTGGGGATTGGCGTTGTACGTTCGCGACCGGAGCCAGGCAGAGGTGGATCAGGGACTCTATACGCTCGAAGCGGAGTTTGTGACCGAACATCTGGTCATTCAAGGGGAGTTAAGTAGCCCGGAGGGCCGGCTCTCCGATCACCTCAATAGCAGCTCGCAGAGCGTCGAGATCCAGCCAACCACGGTCCGCCGAATCTATAGCGGCGACAGTATCGATCTGGCGGGTGCGCATGCCCATGTCACCAAGGCGCATCTGCTTTTCATCGTCCCGATCGTCGAACCCGCGAGGCCGCAGCATGTTGTAGAAAGCGTGCGAACGTCAAAGATGACGAAGCAGTGCTGGGCTGCGTTGGGCAGGTATTCCATTGTGGGACAGATTCACGCAGAGGCGCTTCGAGACCCGCGGCTCATTCTTCGCGGTCTGGAGCACAAGCAGTTCCTGCCCTTTACCGATGCCCAAATAACTGCACCGGACGGGAGCACACACTCCTATGGTGCCGTGCTGGTGAACCGTGCTCACCTGGAGATGCTAGCGCTGCGCAACATTATTTGAGGGGTCTTTCCTCACGTCCCGTTGCACGGAAAATTGTGAGTAAAGAACACCCGCCGTTGGAACGACGGGTGCCTGCTTGGAGGAAGCACCGGAACCTGAGCAGATGCTCTGTGTCCCGGCATCCTGATTATGTGCCTTCTCCGCTCGACGGTCAAGAGGCATCGAGAGCACTCCGCGGTGACTCGCGGGGCCGCGACTGTTCCCGCTATTCCGACGGTTGTCGTGCTCCTTGGTGTTAACCTTGACAAAGCTGTCGCAGGGTTTGAAACTAAACACCGTGAACCATAAACCACCTTGCCTCTAGGAGTTATCGCGTATGTCTGGCTGGTTACTCGTCGCTCGGCTGGCTCTTGCTTTGGTTTTCGTGATTGCGGCCATGACAAAGCTGGCAGATCGGCCGGCTTTTCAGAGCTCGGTGGTTGACTTTGGAGCACCTCGAGCACTATCTCTTCCCTTGAGCTTCTTAATTCCCGTCGCCGAGCTCGTGGTCGCCGTTGCTCTGTTCTTCAGCCAGACCGCTTGGGCAGGCTCAATTGGCGCGCTCGTCCTACTCGCGATCTTTATACTCGCAATCTCCGTGAATCTCGCGATGGGCCGGACTCCCAACTGCAACTGCTTCGGTCAGGTCGCATCCAGTCCAATTAGCTGGTTGACGGTAGCACGCAACGCTGTTTTTGCAGCGGTCGGTCTGTTCATTGCCGTCGGCGGTTCCAAGGATGCCGGCATGAACGTCGGCGATTGGCTCACCGGGCTAACAACTGCGGATCGCGTCATACTGACAGCGGGAATCGTGGGGGCGATACTGCTCGTCGGCCAATGGGGATTCCTTTTCAGTCTGTTACAGCAAAATGGGCGACTGCTTCAGCGCCTTGAAGAACTCGAAAGTCGCGTGGCTTCCGGTTCTGCGACCGAAAGTGCGGCAGCAGCCGCACCCGCCGCTCCTCCGGCGCCTCAATACGGTCTCCCGGTTGGATCGGAAGCCCCGTCGTTTGCCCTTTCCGGCCTGTACGGAGAGACCATGACACTTGGTGCTCTTCTTTCCCGTGGAAAGCAAGTTCTCCTGGTCTTTGCCGATCCAGGATGCGGTCCGTGCCAGCTTGTCATGCCCGATATCGGACGCTGGCAGGGTGAATTTGCGGGTGATGTGACGCTCGCTATGATCAGTCGGGGATCCGCAGACGAAAACCGAAAGAAGGCGCGTGAGCACGGGATCCAAACTGTTTTGCTCCAGGAAAGTAATGAGGTGGACCAGGCGTATCAAGTTCCCGGAACACCCGCCGCCGTCTTGATCGGCGCGGATGGCCGTATCGCAACTCCCGTATCTGCCGGCCCGGACGGAATCCGCGCTCTTGTCAAGACAATGGGAGCGACGCCAGTCGCGGCGGCGCTTGCTGGTCCTCCCATCCCATTGTTGGATGAAGCGCCCGTGCCTGTACCGAGTGCAAATGGCGCGGGGCAAGGTTCTGCCTTGACCGTCGGTGATGCGGTGCCGTCGATCAAGCTCAAAGATGTGAATAGTAAGACGTGGGACCTATATGAGCTGTCGGGTCAGCGAACGCTTCTGTTGTTCTGGAATACCGGCTGTGGGTTTTGTCAGCAGATGCTGTCCGACTTGAAGGAATGGGAGCGCAGCAAGCCGCAAGACGCTCCCGGTCTGGTGCTGGTTTCGGCAGGCTCCGTCGAAGACAATCGAGCAATGGGGCTCAAGTCGCCCGTGCTCCTGGACGCAACGTTTCAAACAGGTCAGCAATTTGGCGCTTCAGGTACACCCATGGCAGTGATGATCGACGAAGAAGGGCGCGTAGCGTCCGGCGTTGCGGCGGGAGCGCCGCAAGTGTTTGCGCTCGCCGCGGGCAGTGAGGATGCACTGGGTACCGGCAGTGGAACGGCGCCCGCCGCCGCACGCGTTGGCGATCCTGCTCCGGATGTCGTCCTCGAGGATCTTTCCGGCAGCCGCGTTCGTGTCGGTGACCTGCGAGGATCGGAAGTCGTGCTTCTCTTCTGGAATACAGGATGTGGCTTTTGTCAGCAGCTGCTCCCCGAGCTAAAAGAGTGGGAAAAGCAGAGGCCACAGACGGCACCGGAGATCGTACTCGTCTCCGCCGGATCGGCCGCGGACAATCGCGCCATGGATCTTCAATCGACCGTGCTACTTGATCCAAATTTCCAGACCGGCTCCGCCGTCGGAGCGAATGGTACTCCCATGGCTGTCCTGCTGGACGCCACAGGCAAAATAGCATCTGACGTTGCGATTGGCGGCCCCGCGGTGATGGAGCTGGCCAAAAAGGGCGTCGGGGCTGCCTCCGCTGCTTAGTTGAAAGGAAACCAGACATGTTTGGTCTTGCCGGTCACCTTCCGGAGCTCGTCATCATCCTCGTGGCCGCTCTCGTCATCTTCGGCCCCAAGCGCTTACCGGAGATCGGCAATGCCATGGGCAAGACAATCAAGGAGTTCAGGCATTCCGTTTCCGAAGACGAGAAAAGTCCGCAGCTGAAAGACGAGAAGAACGCAGGAGTCGAAGAACCGCGCCACGTATAAGGCGCTGCTTGTTCCGCACGTGGAGGTGCTCCCGAGAAACGGGAGCGCCTTCGCCTTTCGGGCACCATGTCGCTCGAAAAATGGGACTTTCTGCCCCTGCTTTTTTGGCAAGACGTGCGCTATCCTGTTGGCAATCCAGTGTGGGTTGTGTCCTGACTGTGCGTCGACGCGAAAATCTTTGCCAGAGAGGCTGAAACGAGCTCGATGAAAACCTTGCACGTGAAGAACCTGAGACAAGTCGTGTCTCTCACACCGTGGCTGATTGTTGTCGCCTTTGTGATGACGGCTTGCGGGTCTTCGTCTGCAAATGCCGTCAAACCCACGCCAACCCCAAGTGCACACCAAAGGTATGTGGCGGCCGTGGAGAAGCGGCAGAGCCAGCTACGTTCGTACGCCGCGGCTCTCCTACCTCATCTTCGACGCAGTCTGCCGTCTTTTCAGTGCCCCATTCAGTACGCCGCGAGTCACTCAGCGGGTGATATTCAGACGTACTGTGCCGGTGTCGGTCAGGACATCACCCTGGCTCAGGCAGATGCCGACGGCGTGCCGCACCCATACAACTGGTACAGCGCGGTAGGAACACTCCACCATCAGGTCATGGGCATCTACCACGACATGGTGGGCGCTGTGGTTAACTGGCAGACCGCCTCTGATAACGGCGATCCGGGAAGTCAGAGCCAGGCTGTGTCGGATATGACCCAGGCACGAGATTCGATGAACGCCATGATAGCCCGGGTCGCTTCGACCGCCCGACGGGGGTAGTCCAAGCTCGACTCGGCATGAGAAAAGACCCCCGCTCGCGCTATTTTTAGAGCATGCGGTTACGGCCCTTCGTTATTGTTTTGCTCCTGGCCGGGCTCGTGATTACCTTGCCTGACGCAGCTGTGGGTGCAGACTTCCAGACTGCCGGCTTTGCACTCCCTGCGTCAGCCTTTCCGCAACCGGCAGAAATCGTCATATCCAGGACTGAGTCCAACACGCTAGCAGCGCAAGATGATCTGGTCCGGTCTCAGGGTGCGACGCTTGCTTCGTCGGGGCGGGTCACCGGGTACTTCGTGCGTGCCGCCCAGACCAATATTGACGCCACCGGGCACTCTCACCCAGTTATTACGTCTTACCTCGTTTCGGCGTTCGCTGCCACGCAGGATGCTGCTCACGCGTTTGACTTACACCGGCAAGCCTGGCTCGCAGCGCTGCAGCATCCGCCCGCGGGAACAGCCGTCAATCAACAGCAGACAACGTCGGTCCACGCAGGCGACAGTCATCGGGTCGCGGAGTTCACCTCAACCGCGACCGGAGAGCAAAACGCGAAGTCGGTGCTGGAATTGTTCTTTGCAACACGGTATGTTCTGGTGCAGATCTGGCAGTACACGTCGTTGTCCGACGCCACACCCTATGGTCGGCCGGCTCGCAAGCTGGTCCCGGGCATGGCGGAAAGCCTGAACGGCGTAGCAAAGAAGTTTGCGGTTCCACCTGCCGGCTTCCGTATTGTGTCACTCCGCGCGGAAGCTTATGGTTCTCCCGCACTTTCAAAGGTCGTTGGAGCTGGATCTTTGATCGTGTCGGTGCGTAAACCGGTTTACCTTTCTGCGTACGTGCACGTCTATCGCGCTCTCCTACCGGCCACACTTGGTGCACGCTTCAGCATCGCGATTGCGGGTAAGGGACAGGACGATTTTCAGGTGACGGAACCGTTACCGAGCCATCCTGCCGGCTTCTATCGCGTTTTCATTCCCTACCGTTTTCGCGCGGCCGGCCGAGTCACCGTTTCCGTTCAGGTGACAGTCGACAATGTAGTTCATAGAGAGACCGTTTCATTTAACGCCTCAGGATAGGGAGACATGGTCCCGCGTCCCGTCATGTCGCCGGTGTGGCGCTCCGATCTCGGTGCGCCGGTCGTGTTCCTCGCGGGCAGTAGCTCCAGGGACGCGGAGCGCAAAGAAGATGATGATTACGGAAGCAGTTGAGCGCTGGAGTACTAGAGATCCGGGCCGCGCCGCCATCGTATCGTGCGACAAGGGTGACCGCCCGTACGCGACAACCGACTATGGAACGTTGGTGGCAC
>DASVZE010000291.1:0-3399 GCA_036391775.1 Chloroflexota bacterium
GGTCAAAAAGACATCGAACGAGATGAAAGCCCCTCAGACGCCTGGCGAGCCGCAGCCTCCCTCAATGCCGCGGCCCCGCCCAATCTGTCAGATACAGGTCAACGAGGACCCAAACAGATCGAGCGGGGCGCGCGCTTGTTATTGCCTGCTGGATGCGACTAAGGTAGCGGTGGCACAGTGATGTGCACGCTGGTCGGTCCGTTGCCGTAAATGACCACCGTGTAGTCGCCAGTTGCGGGGACGGATGCTACCGTCGCGCCCGACGCATCGATGTGCATCGGCAACGGGTAGTCGTCTACACCCAGGATACCAGCAGAGACATTTCCAGTAGCAGTCACTTGGATCTGCTGGCCCGCCAGCACTCGCAGCGTGTAACCTTGCGGACCCTGCGGCGTCACCGCGGTATTGAAGCTGGTCGTCGTGTCCCCAGGACCCAAGATGATCGTGGCGCGAACGAATGGGATGGGCACTCCCGTGTCCTTCACAACGAGCTGGACGAAGAACGGATGGTTCGCGTCCGAGCCGATCCCCAGCACGGCATTCGGGCCATCGCCAAGCTTCCACTCGCCGCGGTAGGTTCCAGGATCGGAAGGCGTTGTCATCGTCACGGGCACATCCACCGTCACCCCGGGATTGATCGTGCCCATCGGGAGATTGACGAAACTCGGCGCGCCCATCCGGTCGCCACCGGTGAAGACCAGGCTGTTGATGTGAAACCCGGCGGTTCCCCAGGTGCATGTGCCGTCGTTGCGGATACGCCAGATCTTGGTGAAGTCCTCGCTCGGTGAGAGAAGCGTGTTATCTGGGACGGATACATCGGCGATGAACGTGGCCCTGTAACTGCAAGGGCCGTCAGGCATGGGTTGGGGAACCATGTCGCCCACAATGATTTGCGCCGTGAGCGGGAATGTGCCACCTCCTCCAACTCCCAGCATAGTCCCATTACTTCCCTCGAGATACCATTTGCTCTGGTACATACCGGGTCCGGCGGGCGCCACCATGGAAACCGACAGGTCGGCCGTAGCCCCGGGCTGCACCTCGGGCAGAGGGATATTATCTGCGGCGCCGAGCTTGCTGCCACCGACGAAAGCGAGTCGATCCACAGCATGACCGTTGGCTCCCCAGGCGCAGGTTCCGTCATTCCGGACCCGCCAGGTCTTTGTGAAACCTGCCCCCGCCGGGACTGCGCTATTATCCGGGATGGTAATGTCGCGGACAAAGCTTGCCTTGTACATGCATGCGTTACCGGTGCTGGAGCTGGTCGGCGCAGCGGTCGGCGCGGCCGTTGGCGCAGTGGTCGCCGTGGGCTGAGCTGGAACCGCTGTCGGTGCTACGACCGTGATCATGACCGGGATCGTGGTGGGAGGCGGGCTGGCCACAAGCGAGCAGGCAGTTGCACCGAGGATTATAAAGACCAGTACAGACAACTTCTGAAATAAACTCCACTTTGTTCTCATTCTCTACTCCTTTTAATGATGCCTCATTCGGACACCGTTCAAATTGGTTTGCTCCGGACCAGACGTCCTTGACTACGTATTGGTTCCCGTACGGCAGCTCGATCAGACGGTCCGACATTCATCGGGCTGCCCGTCGGACTCGCGTTCCCAGCAAGATCCGTTATTGCGCCTCGGATCGTGGCCTGCGGATCCACTGGATGTTCCCAGACACCATCAGTATGTTGCCGTCGGCTTCCCCACGGACGATCAGGCCGCTGCACAGCATCAAGACCCATCCCTTCACGAGCGATCCCCTAATCAGATTGCCGGTGGCCATCAGGCGTGCAGCGATTTCCGTCAGAATGAGGGCCTGGCCGTCGCGGGGGTTATGAAATGGGGTGTGGTGTGAAAAAGGGACACAGCGGAGTCTTCTCTCTTCGTTCCTGATGGCGGCATTAAACTCCCCATGAGCCCCATTTAGGTGTCAATCAGTGCCACAAAATCGGTGATACAAAATGTGTCACAGCACCGGCTTCTCAGAGGCCGGCATCCAAGGTCGGTGCTCGCATTGAGTTTTTCACAAATATCAGGGGCGGTTTCAGACCGATTGCAGGTCTCTTCACTTGCCTGGCAACCACTCATGGCCAGCGGACTGCTGCGAATTATCTGGGGAGCAGGAACTTCGTTTGACCGTTGTTCGCTAAGTCAGGTGGCCGCGACCAACAGACTCGCGTACCAAGCTGTACTCCGCCCCTTCACAGGACCTGCAATCACCCATGCGGGCCTCTCGCACCTTTGTCCGAGGGCCGCCAGAGTATAATGTTCCGCCATCAACTCCGAAGGAGAGGATTATGGCAGACAAATCGGCGGACAAATCAGCGGTTGCGGCGTCAAAACTGCACGTGCCAAGGCTGGTCCTATCCCGGCATGTACATGCGCAGGTCCATGGTGATAGTGCGGTGGGCCGTTTCAACACGCGCATTGCTGTGGGAATCACAAAGTCTGTCGGCTCGATGTGGTGTGCGTACGTGTTCGCGGTGATCGCCTTCATATCCTTGCCCGCGGCAATTGCCTCCGGCCAGACCCTGGTCATCGTGAGCTGGATCGCGCAGACATTCCTGCAGTTGGTGCTGCTGCCGATCATCATTGTCGGCCAGAACGTCCAGGCGGCTGCGAGCGACGCAAGGGCAGAAAGCGATCACGAGACGCTGCTCTCTATTCACACGCTGACCTCGGAAGTCCACAAGATTAGCGAGCAGCAAATGCAGATCCTGGAATTCCTCGAGGCAAGAAGCAAGGGTTAGCCGCCGATGCTGGCTGGGATGTCAGAACGCCGGAGCCCTGCCCATCTTGGGCAGTAGCACCGCCCGTGCTGCCCGATCTGGTTGAATAGCAGCGCGAGCCGCTCACCTGCTATTCGTGGCAGCGTCCACCGAATTGTCCCGTTCTAACCGTTTCGTATACCGCATAAATACCCAGGCCAACTCCTCCGCTGACGAGGAGGAGCAGGCCGGCGACCCACGAGATGTGCCAGAACGCGGCCACCACTCCGACAAAGGCCCCGCCCTGCCCCAGCAGGATGGCAAGGGTGACATAGCCGGGATACGAAACATAGCGGTAGCCTGCCTGCGCATGATTGATGAGAACCATGACGGCCAGGAAGGGTAAGGCGGTGGCGAACGCCAGGATCGAGATCAACGCGGCCGGATCGAGGGATCTTGCCGAAACGAGCCCTGCAGGATCACCACCCCGATGGCAATCAGAGCGCCATATACCACCACGGCCTGTCGGATCCATTCAGGGTTGACTGCATACTTGCGGGACATGTGACCTCCACTAAGATCATGAGTTTGCGGCTCCCGGCGACTCCGATCAGGGGTCACCACTCTCTGTAATCAACCTGACCCTGCCGGTGTGAGATCGCGAGCCGGGTTTTTGAGGCGTGATGACATTGTTGTTCACA
>DASVZE010000292.1:0-2191 GCA_036391775.1 Chloroflexota bacterium
GTTGCCGGGCTTCAGGTCCCGATGGATGACTCCCTCCCGATGAGCCGCTCGCAACCCGCTAAACACCTGCTCCATGATGTCGACTACATCGGGAACTGGAAGTTTCCCGCCTTCCCGCAGCAGGTGGTATAGGCTCTCACCCTCAAGGTACTCCATGGTAATGAAGCGGATCCCGTCGGCCTCGCCAAGGTCAAAGATACGGATAATATTTCGGTCCGTGATCTGCCGAGCCAGGATCAGCTCCTGCTTGAAGCGCTGCAGGATCTCGGTGTTGTTGGCCAGTTCGGGACGGATCACCTTTAGCGCAATCGTGCGGTCCAGTTCGCGGTCTTTAGCTTTGTAAACGGCCCCCATGCCGCCTTCGCCTAAAATCTGAATGATTTCGTAGCGGTTGGCGAGGACGGTGCCGGGTTGGAGCAGAATCACGCTCCAGCTGGAAGGGGGCTTTGCCGGGGAGACTGCCGCTCCCTGGCTGCTGACGGGAAATGATTCGATGGCCGTGGCAGCTTCCTGGGGCTTTTCCGGTCTTCTGGCAGGAGACGCCTCGACCATGGTGGGAGCCTCTCCGGGAACCGCATCGATCAGAGTGGCAGGCTCTTCACGGAATGGAGGCGTCTGCACCGAGTTGGCGCTCTTGTTTGAACCCGACGCAGAGGCCGCCGGACTCTCAGGAACGGGGGTGGCCTCCCCGGTCTGTTCCGGGCCCTTGTTATCTGACATAATTTTCCAGGTGCTGGATGCCGACATCGGGAGCAGCGCGGCCGGGAGCACGTTCGGGCTGATCCCCAACACCCAAGCACTAATGCGGCGAGTATATACCGATCAGGATAGTGGCGCAAAAGGCTTCTCCCACACCCATCGCTCGCCGGATCCCGTAAAACTGGCAGCCAATCGTGCAGTAAATCCAAACTGCAACTCGGCTCGGCGCCGATTTCGAGACAAAATCTGGGGAGCAAAGTGGACAGCACGAGCACCTGTATGAGACCCATTCAACCTATTTTGAAGTCCGAACTGAGAATCCAGCGTAACCTAATCGTGCTTGTCGTTACTGTCCGAATGATGTCCCGAAACTGCCGATTAAGGTCATTGCGCGCTGTTTCGTGCTTGAATGCAAAATATAACTGGTTGAGATCACGTTGTGTAAGGTCGGACGAGAGAATTGCTAAATCTCCACGCGGGTGTATTGCCACCCCCATTGTTGAGCAGAACCGTAACTGCTCCAGAGTAGACGCAGGCAGCGATCAAATCGCTATTGACGGCGCCGTTGAAATCGCCGGCAGCGATCGAAGTAGGCTCCGATCCGACAGCAACGTACACCTCCTGCTGAAAGGTACCGTCGGTGTTTCCGTAGAGGATAGAAATGGTAGCATCGAACTCTTTGGTAATGGCAAGATCGGTTTTACCGTCATCGAGTGCTCCTTTAGCCAGGTAGCGTGAGAGCGTCGTAGCACTTGCCAATTTACCCAACCCATATCAAGCTTCCGTGCCGCGGGTTTGATAAGTTCGGTAACTCATCACCACTAGCGAAAGTCGTGGGAAGATAACGCAATGCGCATTGCAAGTGGGGGGCATGTGGCCTTTGCCGCGACGATGGTCGGCATCGGAATCCTGGGACTGGTCAAAGGCGATTTCACCGTGGTGTGGGCACCGGTGTGCAAGGGCCTACCTGCGCGTCATGCGATGGTGTATGCCTGCGCTGCGATGTCGGCGGGAAGTGGCCTGGGCCTGCTGTGGCAACGTACGTCCTCTACGACTGCCCGCCTCTTACTCCTCTGGCTGCTGTTGTGGATGTTGCTGTTTCGCGTGCCCAGCCTCTTCCGCACACTCAGCGTGGACGTTTACTGGTCAGCGTGCAAGACAGCAGTGCTCATAGCCGCCGCTTGGGTGCTTTATGCGACGTTCGCCTCTGATCGATACAAGCGGTATCTCGGTTTCGCTAGTGGCGACTATGGTCTGCGCATCGCAAGAGCGCTCTATGGCTTGGCAATCATTCCCTTCGGCATCGCCCATTTCCAATATCTGAAACACACCGCAGCGATGGTACCGGGCTGGCTGCCAGGACATATGTTCTGGGCATCTGTCACTGGTGGCGCGTTTATCGCAGCGGGCATCGCGGTGCTCACTGGTGTCTATGCACGGCTGGCCGCGGCACTCTCAGCCTTGCAGATGGGCCTGTTCTTCTTGCTCGTCT
>DASVZE010000293.1:0-10172 GCA_036391775.1 Chloroflexota bacterium
CGAGGAGCCGCGGGAAGGGTAAAGGCGTCTGCTTCACGGCATGTCGCCGAGCGGCGTACCCGCTGATTTTGCCTGGGATATCTGCTCGTTTGTCCCGGCCATCGGGCGCTCCGCTTCATTGTGCTGGGCACTGTGCAGGGCCTCCTGAACGACGATATGCATGAAGGAGACGATCGGCACGGCGAAGAACGCGCCCACAAAGCCCGCGAGGGGGAAGCCGATCAAGGCCGCGGCCATTGCCTCCAGTGGATGAATGCCTACCCGATGCCCCTGGACCCGCGGTCCAATTACATTGGTCGCCAGCTGCTCGCCGATAAGTAACCAGACCAGAAAGACAAACGGCTTGGGAAGCGGCGTAAAGATGAGCGCAATAAGCAATGGTGGAAATGGCAGGATCACCGGACCAATGACAGGGATAAGAGAGAGCAGAAAACTGCTGAAAAAGATGACAACGGCATACGGGATGCCGATGACAACCGCGCCGGTCGCATCCAGCCCAGCGGCAAGCACGGCCAGGAGAACCTGCGTACGGAGGTAGGTGCCGAGTATCTGATCGAGCCGATCCACGAAGTACGCGGTCCGGCCTCGGGCATACTCCGGCGCCAGCGCAACAATCCAGCGCACGAATCTGCTGCCGTCACTGACGAAGTACACCGAGATGAGCAAGATGAGAACGGTGTTAAGCAGGAGATTCCCGGCCTGGAGCGCGATTCCCAGGGCGTTATTGAGGATGGAGGCCAGTTGCTTGCTGAGCTGCTGGAGAGCGTTTCCAAACTTGTCGTGGAGATTCACGGTAATGCTGTGCTTGTCGCACCAGGTCTGTAGATTCAAGAGAAGAATGGGCGTGCCTCTGGTCTCGTTGTAGGCAGCGGTGGCGGCCGAGACAGTCTGGCCTGCATCGGTGACGGCCTGCTGAAGCGCATGACTGTCGCTGGTCCCGGTGGTAGCTCGCGTGTAGGCCGCGGCAAGCTGGATCGCCGGCGTTGTGATGGGCGTGACGTAGCTGGGAGGGACACGAATCTGTCCCGCGGGTGGTGCATTGCTCAAGAGATTGGAGATGTGCCTCTGGAGCATGCTGATCTTCGCCTGTGTCTGGTGCACTGCAAGCGGCGACGGAGATCGTCCGCCGGTAATGAGCTGTTGTTGCTGGGAGAGCGTTGTGTACAGGGTCTGCGCATCCCGCCGCACGGTGTCCAGACTCTGCAGGCTGGTGGCCGCTGGATTGCGCATATTGTTCACCAGAGATCGCGCCTGGCTAATGAACGGATTGAGCAACAGCACGCCGAACAGGATGAACGCGAGAAAGATCAGCAGGTAAGAACCTGCCACCGCAGCCCAACGCTTGCGTACAAAGCGCTGCAGCAAGTTCACCAGCGGGAGGATGAGATAGGCGAGAAGGGCGCCGAAGATGAACATGAGGATTTGCTGGCGGAACCGTCCGAGGATCCCCAGAACGTCGCCCAGCAGGACCCACCCGACCAGCGCGATCAGCAAGACTGCCAGGACGCATGCCATTGTGATAAGCGCGTCGAGCCTTTGTGACCGCGATTCTCGCAGGAACTGCATCGCTGACCGCTCTCCCTGCTACGGCTGATGACGCCGGCCCGTCTCTTGACCAGGAGATAATCTCGGGCTACTCTCGCACGAGCTTCGACTCACCGTCAAGCGTCCCTATTTGCACAGAGGTGGCGTACTATCTGGGCAAATCAGCTACGAGCGTCGGTGTAGGGATCTGTGGCCCGGAACTCTCTGAGTACTACAGATCCCTACAATCGAAGAGGGTGCGGCTTCTGTTTGCATGACACTGTCAGGCCGCGAAGGATTCCTGTGTTGGTTGCTCGATCCGGACGTAGTCCGCAGTGGACATAATGACGGACACTCTCCGGCTTCCGGCGTTGAAGGCGATCTCGGGCAGGTGCAGAAGATGCTCGTCCGCGTGCGTCGGCACGCCGATCAAGCGGCCAAAGGGAGGAACCGCGCCGACCTCCAGTCCGGTCAAGTCGCGTAGCTCCTCGGGCGAGAACAGTTGCAGATTCTTTATGCCCTGAGCACGCTTGTAGGCGCGTGTATCCACGCGCCGGTTGGCCGGCAGGACAAGGAGAAGCGGCGTCCCATCTGCCCGAAAGAGCATGGCTTTGGCGCCCTGCTCCAGCGGCGTGCCGCGTACCCTGGCCGATTCTTCGCTAGTGGTGGTCGGCTCGTGCTCGACCACCCGAAAGGTTGCGTTATGGGCGCGGAGCAAGGCTATAAGCTGCTCGGTCATAGATTCGGGCATTCCGTCAGGCGATTTCCAGCGCCTGCTCGAAGTCAGCCACGATGTCCTCCGGTTCCTCCAGTCCGATTGACACGCGGATCAGTCCCTCGCCGATGCCCGCCTGCGCCAGCGCCTCGGCGCTCAATTGGCGGTGCGTGGTGCTTGCCGGATGGGAGAGCAGGGTCTCCACGCCACCCAGCGATGGAGCCAGACTGGCAAGCCGCGCCGCTTCGGTGAACCTCCGTCCTGCCTCACGCCCTCCGCGCAGATCAAAGGATAGTAAACCGCTGTTGCCCGAGAGGATCCGCCGGGCCACCGCGTGACTCGGGTGATTGGGCAGACCGGGCCAGTAAACGCGCTCCACTTTGGGATGTCTCTCCAGCCACTCCGCAACCGCCCTCGCTACCAGGCAGTGCTGCCGCATGCGGATCGGCAAAGTCTTGATGCCGCGCAACACGAGCCAGGAGGCGAAGGGATCGGGCGATGGTCCCAGATCCAGCATGGCTTTCCAGGCGGCGCGATGCTGCTCGGCGTCGGTAAAAACCGCCACTCCGGAAACAACGTCGGAGTGGCCTCCCAGATACTTGGTCGCGGAGTGGATCACCACCTGTGCTCCGTGCTCGATTGGCCGGCAGAGATAGGGAGACGCTACCGTGTTATCCACCACCAGGCTAATATGCGCATCCCGGGCTACAGCTCCCAGAGCCGGTAGATCCGCCACCTCGAGCGTGGGATTGGAGATCGTTTCAGCATAGAGAACCCGTGTCGTGGGTTTAATGGCGGCTCGAACCGCGTCGACATCCGACGGATCGACAAAGCTGCACTCGATGCCGAAGGTTCGGGCCAGCCCCGTCACCAGGGAATAGGTGCCGCCATACAGGGATTGCTGCAAGACGACGTGATCGCCGCTATGCAGGAGCGAAAGAAGGACCGAGGAAATCGCGCCCATGCCCGAGGCGGTGACCAGGCCGTGCGCTCCTCCCTCCAGGTTCGCCATGGTCGCTTCCAGCTGTGCCGTGGTTGGGTTCTCATAGCGGGTATAGCTATAGCCCTGGCCGGGCCGGCTCAGCGCGTTGGCATACCGCTCCGCGTTGTCGAAGGCGAACGTTGAGCTCTGGAAGATCGGCGCGGAGATCGGACGCTCAGCTGGAGGTGGGACGCGCGTGCCATGCACGGCACGTGTGCCGAAACTGTAGGTATCGTGATCCGTATAGCTGTGATCGTCCGCCATCGTCGCCTCTCCTATGTGTTCGCGGTGCCCCGGAGCATCTTGTGCATTATCGCAGAGGAATTGGCGCCGCCAGGGCAAGCACCTGGGGATGAGATGGCGGGTCGACCCGCCGATCGTGCACTAATCGTTTGCCGGCTTGTCCGGGGAAGACAGTACCTTAGTGACCTCGGATCGAGCTTCTTCCAGGGACACTCCGAGGCTCTCGAGCACTCCTGCGGCAATGCCCTCACCCTCCCGGATCAGACCCAACAAGAGGTGCTCGGTTCCGATATAGTGGTGATCCAGGCGGCGAGCCTCATCAACGGCTAGCTCGATGACCCTCTTGGCGCGAGGCGTGAGCCCGATTTCTCCCACGACTTGCCGCTCTCCATGCCCAATGATGAACTCGATGGCAGTCCTCACCTTGGTGAGCTCGACGCCGAGATTGGACAGCACTTTGGCGGCCACGCCCTCTCCCTCACGGACGAGTCCCAGGAGCAGGTGCTCGGTCCCGATGTAGTTGTGGTTGAATCGCTGTGCTTCCTCTTGAGCAAGAGTCAACACAAGCCGCGCCCTATCTGTGAAACGGTCAAAGCGTTGCTGAGGAATCTCTGGCGGCGATGGCCGGTGATGAGGTCGATGCTGAAAGAACAGGCGATCGACGCATTCCCTGCAAATAAAGGCACCTTCGGAGCCCGCGACGAGTGGTCCTGACTGTGATGCGGGCTTCCCACAGAACGAACAGCGATCTTGGTGCTTGGAGGTGGATTGGGCGTCCATAAACGTACTATATATCCTTACCAACAGCGTTCCTGAAGACTAGCTCAACGCTCTTCGAACCATGTCGATGGACGATGCCCATGATGCAGAGACATGCAATGGCTTGAAACATGGCGAAGCCTTCTCTGATGGTGTTTGCATCGGAGATCCCGGGTCCGGCGGTTACGGTATCGTGCTACAAGGGAGCGCTTGCCGGGTACAGTGGCTGAGAATTCCGCTTCGCCGCCGGCGGCCAGTGCTAAGAGCATCCCAAAAGAGACTCACATAAGCCCCTGAACAGCTTTACGCTACCATCCAGATATATGGTCTCTGTCGCCGAACGGGGGGAGCGAGCCGAGAGACGTCTCGTCTATACCGGCTATTGCGGCTTTGTGCTGATCGGCTGGAACTCGGTTATTGTGCCGTCCGTTATCCGGTCTATCGAGCACGACTTCCATCAAACCGACGCCTCTTTTGCCCTCTTCTATTTCCTCTCGGCCCTGGTCTATGCCTGCGGCTCATTTGGTGGAGGACTCCTGACGGAACGCGTGGGGCGAGGAGTTGTACTTCCGGCGGCCGCGGTTGCGCTGGGTCTGGGGCTTGTATTTCAGGCCTTCGCTCTCAGCTGGCCCATCCTGTTACTCACAGTTGTGCCGGTCAATCTGGGCGCAGGTGCGATCGATGGAGGAATCAACGGGCTCTTTCTCGACGTGTTTCGCGAGGCTCGCGGTGGAGCATTGAACTTGCTGCACGTGTTCTTCAGCGTGGGCGCGTTTGTGGCTCCCTTTGTTATTGGGCTGTTGGTGGGAGCAGGGCTCACCTGGCGCGCCATTCCGCTGGCCGCGGCTTGCTGCTGCATTCCCGTCACCTATCTTTTGCTCGGCGCTGCGCTGCCGCCTGGTCGACATAGCTCCACCTCCGTCCCGAAGGACGAGACGAGTACGGCGGCATCTCTGGTTCCTTTCGTGGGGCTGGCTGTCAGTATCGGCCTCTGCGTTGCCGCGGAAGCGAGCGTATCCAGCTGGGTCGTTCGTCTGCTGAGCGGGGCGCCCATCGCCCTGGCTACTGGAGTGCTCTCCATCTTCTGGATGGGACTGACGCTAGGACGCTTACTCTCGAATCGCTATGCAGATCGTTTCGACTACTACAACTTCACGATCGCCTGCATGCTGCTCAGTTCGGCCACTCTGGTCGCCGCACTCTTCTCACCGTGGCTCCTTCTGGCCGCCCTCTTCTTCGGCTTGAACGGGCTGTTCATCGGCCCCATCTATCCCATGATCATTGCGCTCGGGGGCAACATCTACTCCGAGAGATTGGCGACGCTGAGTGGAAGCCTCTCGGCGGCAGCGGTTGTAGGTTCTCTCGTCTATCCGCCACTCATCGGACTGATGGCCCAGACCATCGGCATTCGTGGCGGCATGCTGGGAGCCGCGCTTTTAGGCATTCCCGAGATCTTTGGCATCGTGTTGGCTCGAGCTTCCGCGAACCGGGTGAGAACCATGTGAGGTGCGGAGACTTCTTGCAGATCTTTCTCGCCGTGGCCGTGTGTCCGGCACCTCGTTCTCTCTGATCCACCTCCTGCGCTTACAGGACTCTGAGACTCCATACTGGAATAGCGTGCGTCGATTGTCGGCGCACGAGGTACATCAGGAGGATGCAGAGTGACAGGCGAATGGATCGACGTCTCGGTCCCCCTCTATACCGGCATGGCGCACTGGCCGAACAATCCCCCCGTCCGCATTGAGCCGGTCATGTCTATCCCGAAAGGCGATACTGCCAACGTCTCGCTGCTCTCGATGGGGTCGCATACCGGTACCCACATGGATTCTCCACACCATTTTTTCGAGGACGGTGTGAGTATCGATCGCATGCCGCTGGAAGCAACGGTCGGACCGGCCAGGGTGATCGAGATTGCAGACGATGAATCGGTCACGCGCGCAGAGCTGGAGCAGCATTCTCCACGGCGCGGCGAGCGGTTACTCATCAAAACCCAAAACTCCACTCGTTGCTGGACTACCGATACCTTTGTCGAGGATTTTGTCTATGTTTCGGCAGACGCCGCCACGTATCTGGCGGAGTGCGGTATCCGTACCCTGGGAGTGGACTATCTCTCCGTCGGGGGGTACTTTCATGACGGTGTTGCCACCCATCACGCCTTGCTTGGTGCCGGTATTTGGGTCGTCGAGGGGCTCAATCTCTCACAGGTTCGACCCGGCTCCTATGACATGGTCGGTCTGCCGCTCAAGATCCGAGGCGGCGACGGAGCGCCGTCACGCGTTATTCTACGGGCTGCCGGAGAGGCGCCGGTCGATCAGTAAGCTGAATTGGCCATGGGTGAGACGAATTGGCCGCCGGAGGTGGTCGCTTCAATGGCCGTCAGCAGATCGCTGCTCATCGTGCGTTTCAGCACGTATCCCGCCGCTCCTGCTTTCAACGATTCGACCACGTAATACAGCTCCTCGTGTACCGTGAGGATGACGATGGTGCATTGAGGGGTATGAGTCTTGATGGTCCGGGTTGCTTCAATGCCGCCAATATCAGGTAACCCGAGGTCCATGATGACCAGGTCGGGATGCGCCTGCTCGTTGAAATCAATCGCATGTTTGGCGTCTCGTGCCTCTCCGACGATACAGAGCGCCGGTTCTCCGGCCAGAAGAACACGGAGCATCTCACACACGCTGGGATGGTCGTCAACCACCAAAACGGACGTGCGCGTGTGCTTCCCTGACCCAGCCACTGGTATCTGCATGCTTCTGCTTTACCGCTTATCCCTGCTTACGTTTAGTCTGCCCCAATGGAATACGCGATCGCTATCCGTCCCTCACCCGATTTCGGAGATAGGGCGCCGTACTAGAGATGGTCGGGTCACCCAAAGAGGGCCGTGTGGAGTACAGTATGAGCTAAGCTTTCCGGTGGAGGAAGGATGAATCTCTCCGACCATGCACCTGATCGTCTCCAGCCGCCGAGAGATATGGAGCGACTACTGCTCCAACCCTGGTTGGCTGGACTGAGCAGACATGCAATTCAGGACCTTGCGGCCATATCTATCCACCGGCAGTACCAGGCACACGATATGGTCCGTGATCCGGACGGTAGAGAAGCCGCCGTCATGGTGGTCTTGAGTGGAGCGTTGCGGCTTTATGGCCTATCCAATAGAGGACGCGAAGTGACGCTGGAGCAAGTTCATGCCCCAACGGTGTTCGGACTCTGGTTTGTCAATCCGGAGTTTCCATCGTCCTATCTCGTGTCTGCTCAGGAGGACGACACTGTCGTTCTTCACCTGGACTACGACACATACTTTGCCTGGCTGGAACGGCACCCCAGGGCTGCCGTTGCAGCGTTGAGACTTGTCGGCTTTCGGCTCTCAGCAGCGCGCGAGCGGCTGGCAGACTTCGCGTTGTACGATCTCAGGTCTCGCCTGGCTCATACCGTGGCTCAGCTTGCGCTGCGAAATGGCCCGTTTGTCCGCATGAAACATGAAGAACTGGCCAGCCTGGTCGGCGCACGGCAAGAGGAGGTAACTCGCACCTTGCGGTACTTCCGAGAACAGGGACTAATCGAATACAAGCCGCATCAACGGGGCTTTCGTGTAATCGACATACTCCCTTT
This sequence comes from Chloroflexota bacterium, assembly GCA_036391775.1. Taxonomy (GTDB): domain Bacteria; phylum Chloroflexota; class UBA5177; order UBA5177; family UBA5177; genus DASVZE01. The sequence goes on from DASVZE010000293.1 coordinate 7,833, forward strand.
GGCCCATTTTGGCGCGGATTCGCGCTAATTATGGGAAAGCACATATTCAGGGCCGCATCGTTGGGGTATGGTGGCGGCAAGTTGTAGCGATTGCTGCACGAGAGATGATACGATGCATGCCGGCCACGGTCATCTATTGCGCCTAGTAGCCGGCCGGGAGGGATGCGGAGGATCATCGCTCCAGGAAACAGGTAGCAGGGAGACATAAACCATGCGGCTTAGGGGAATTTTGGAACAGTTTCAGACTCTTTTGGAGAGCTTGACCAATCGAGAAGAGGGTCAGGACATGATTGAGTATGCGTTGCTCGCAGCGCTGATCTCGATCGTCGCCATCGTGATCATCCTCTTGATCGGACCCTACCTGGACAACCTGTTCCAGGACATCGTCAACGCACTGGGTACCACGTAATTCGCGTTCGTCCAAGAGTGGAGGGGGCCGGGAATTTTCCCGGCCTCTTCTTATTGCGCCCTAGTTGCGGGGCAGTTTTCCTTCGCCCACTACATATGGAGGTGTGGCAAAGATACCTGCACTACTTGTAGTATCTAGGCAGGGGAGAAAGGGAGTCCGTTACCAGACTCCCTTTCGCGTATCCCATCGGCCCACCGGCTGCTTGCACCGGGGTGGGTTTCCAGGGGAGGCGGGCTCGGGGCGCTCGCCTCCCCCCCTTTTTGACCAGAGGGAAAGAAAAATGCAGACGGGCGCTTGCACGTCCGTCTGCACTCGCTCCAACTACCTACCGATCGAGTTGCCCCGCCCGATAGGAGCTACGAACCAGTCGCCTGACTCGGTGCATCCGCTGGAGCGTCTCGGGGTTCGCCTCTCGGTTACCCCCAGAGCCGGTGCGTTACCGCTCCGACACATTTACCTTACACCCATGCCGAACTGTTGACAAGACCCAGTTTTCGGGTTATCCACAGGAGCCGGCATGGCCCTTTTCCCGGTGATTCTAGATGTGGTTTCCTGCTCACCGAGCAACACCATATGTAGGGGGAAATTGCTCTCTTCCCACTAAACCCACGAATTTTGGGGTGATTCGCTCGCTTATGTTTAGAGAGTCAATTTGGCCTTGACGTACTGTTGGAGACAGCCGTACCCCACGTTTCAGTGGATACCACCTGTCACACGTGTGAGAGTTCTTCCCGGGTTACTCGTAATAGTTGGGCGCGTGCTTGAGTGAGTCCCATTGTGCTGGGTCGTGACCAAATATCAGCCGCGCCTTCTCGGCGGCGGCGATCTGCCGCAGGCGCTCGATACTGGCCCGGGCTGCCGCCGCGTCAACCACGGCACCGACCTTGTCCTGACGCCAGTGTTCCTCCGTGTAGACGGCATCCCAGGTAAAGAGCCAGGTCTCATGTTCCAGCCGTACCAGCATCGACTGATGTCCCGGAGTGTGACCCGGGGTATGGAGCATTTGAACTCCAGGCAGTGGGCTCCAGTCTCCCACAACCGTAAAAAATTGCAGATGTGGCGCATCCCAAACCGGCAGATAGCCGTCCTCGCGCGCAGCCATGATCTCGGCTTCCTGAACCCAGAACGGCACGCCCGCAAAAAGGGCGTTTCCGCCGGCATGATCGAAGTGGAAATGCGTATTCACCACGAGATCCACCTCGGATGGAGTCAAACCGACGCGCGCCAGCTGGCGATCCACCCGTTCCTCGGCACCGATCTGCGCTCGAATCCAGTCCGGCTCGATCCCGTATTCGCGCCGCAGAGCGTCCGTATCTCCGGCCACAGTCGACGGAAGTCCGGTGTCCACCAGCAGTCGCTTTCCGTCACTCTCTATAAGTACCTGCATCACAGGCAGCGTGACGCGATGGCGAGAATCGTCCCCCGGATGGATGACGGAACGGGCGGCGTCCAGCATGCCGCCGGAGAGAAAGTAGAGCTTCACTCTTCCTCTTCTTCCTCCGGTTCCATAAACCGATCCAGCCGCTGCTCCAGCCGGGCCACCGATGCCCAAAGAGTCTCCACGGACGCAACGAGGTGTGCCAGCACGCGCAACAGCTCCGTGACGATCGGTTCCGCCTCCTCCCAGCTTGCAGTCTGCAGCTCGCGTACCCGGGCCAGAAGGTAATCGCGGTCAGATGTTGCGCCCTCGGCTTGCCGTATGGTCGCCTGGCGCAGCAGCCGGTCAATCTCTCGGTCGCTGAAGACGCGGCGAAGCTCCTCCAGTACCTCTTCAAGGGGACGATAACCTTCCAATGCCGCCTCTTTTGCAGTCAGTGCCTCATTCTATGAGGGCCCGCGAGGAACCTATACGGTGCACGGGCAAGACGAAAGGGCCGACGCGTGCGCGCTGGCCCTTTTCCCTTCGATAGAGACTCGACTGGGAGCGGAGG
>DASVZE010000294.1:0-3370 GCA_036391775.1 Chloroflexota bacterium
AGTAGATAGACGCCCGCCACGAGATTCTGCAGTACCTGCTGCAGCGATAAGGTCGCGGCGAGACCCACTATGCCGACAAAGGCTGTAAGAGGAGTGAGGCCCCCTCCCAATTGATAGAAGACGAGCAGCAGGCCCACCGTCCAGACGGCTACCCACAGAGTGCGGGCCAGGAGGATTGCGACGTTTGCCTGGAAGCCGCCGGCGACGAGCGCCGCGCGTAGGCGGCTCGATAAGAAGCGGGACACAATGACGGTGGCGATCAGAAAGCCGAGCGCGACGCCGATGTGCTTCAGGTCGTCCCTGGTGAGGGGATAGGCAAGCGCAGGAAACATGTTGCCAGGAGTCAGAGCACCGACCTCCTCCATTGTTCCCACCCTGAAACGGCGGGGCGTGACGGTAGCGGCACCTCATGTGAGAGACACGTCAGGCACCTGGCCCACCAGTGTACCAACGGTCTCTTACGGACGGACCGATACCGTTGCGATCCTGACCACGTCCGGTGCTCCGGAGACGTGGGTCACCCCGGAAAGTTTGTTAGCGTCACCCGCTCCCTGCACATCTATTGCGACATCCACTGATCCCGACTGGTTCATGGGCGGCACGAGAGAGAGTGATTCGGCCCGGACCGTTTTGGTGCATGGCCACTGACCGACGGGCAGCCAGTCCCATGCAGCACTGTCCGAGTCGGCCCGCCATGCCGTGTTGAATGCCGGGTGAGTGCCGGCATACACGGGGCTGAGATAAAAGGCGATATGGGTGTGTTGTTCGAGCGGACCGGTACAGCGCCAGAAGCTCTCTACATGAATATCGGGACGAGACGTTGTCACGGTTCCTCCATGAGAGTGCACCAGAACTGACTGGAGGTGAAGATGATCCCAGGACGCTCGCACAGGAGTGCCCACCGACGAAGATCTGTACAGGAAGGAATAAAAATCAGGTGGAAGGGTAGTCTGCTGTGAACCCCGCCGCAGCACGAGTATTCCGTCCCGCGCCTCCGCGATGCCGAAGCCATGTCGTAAGGCAGAGGCTGCGACCGCGTGAATGGTGCGGGGCTGCACAGGCAGCGACGGCTGCGACGCGTCGAGCACGATGTACTGAGCCTGCGGCCCGTTCGCCGGATGAATGGTCGGTAGAAGGTAGGCCCACGTGCGGTCAGAAAGATGCGGCAGTATCTCATCAGCGGCTGCCACCACGGCATTCGGGGGCACTCTCCGGATCAGCCTGTTTTCAAGCTTCTGGTGCGATCCAACGCTTGGAACAGAGAAACCGTCCGCGACCTGAGAGAAGCCATGGAGGTGCGTGTCGACCACCGCCGCAATCAGAACCAGGAAGCAGCAAGAGGGCGCGAGCGCAGCGAAAAACGGTGCACGCAGGCGGGTACCGGTACCGGACAGTGCCGCCGTCCCAATTGCAGCGGAGACCACGACAAACGGTACGATCTCTGCTGAGTACTGGTAGAAACCGCTGAACATCGTCGGATCGCTGCTCAGCATATTGACAAGAAGTCCGGGGACGGCAAGGAGCACGATAGGAATACCCAGCAGAGAGACATAGCCGAGTGGATGGAAGAGCGTGTTGAGGTAGTCGAGACGAGAGGTCGAAGCAAGGACGTCTAGCACGACGCCCGGATGACGGACGGGCGAAGTCAGAACGCCGATCAGTCCATGCCCCAGATACCCATAGCGTCCCAGATAGGGTGAGTGGCTTCGCGGATTGAAATGCGGAATGATCCACCCAACCGAGACAAGGAACCACAGTGCTCCACCCGTCACGATCGACAAGCCCGCGATAATGCGCCGCCTCGCGAGAAAGACAAGGCCCGTCGCCGCGATCAGTAATCCCACTTCTTCTTTTGTCGCAGCCGATAAAACGGCAAAGGGCAGAAAGCCTCGGAGCGAATTGTGCCAGAGAAAATACAGAGCCCAAAGCAGAAAACAGGAGCTGAGAGTTACAGCATGGAAGTCGTCAAGGACGGCGCTCTGCAGGCTTGGATGAAGAAGATACGCCAACGGAAAGACCAGGGAAAGCCAGTCGTGTCCCAACGATTCTCGCGCCAGAAGGTACGCCGGTACGGCGCCAAATGCGGCTATCGCCGCCTGAGCCACGAGAAGAGTCTCGGGACCGGAGTGAAGAATGTAGAGAGGAGCCAGCAGAAACAACAACGGTTCGACATGGATGGCCAGGCGGTTTGTCAGAACGACCGATCCTTGCTGCATGTCGGTGAACCGCAGGATACGCCCGTGAAAAGTGTTCCACACTGCCTGGTCCATGTTCGCCAGGTCAAAAGCGTGCGATTGGTATGCCCAGTGGCGCAAAAGACTCAGCCAGGAGTAGTCGACCACAAACGCCACGGTCATTCCGGCCAGGCAAAGCCACGGTCCAAATGGCGTCAGAGCGCCAAAAAGGGAACCGGACCGGACCGAATTTCGGTCTGAGACCTGCAGCCTCGGAGTCACGTGTGGTCGAGTGAACCGACAGGCTGTGCCGATGGAGGACCCGAAGCAGGTAACAGCATTGCGCCCACCAATCCCGGCAGAGCGGTATTCATGGCAAACATCAGAAATGCCGCCAGCGCCGCGTCGGCAGCAGAGACGCCATAGTGTGCCAGTAGCAGCGCCGCAGCGCCTTCTCTTACTCCCAGACCACCGATCGTAATAGGAAGCACGTTGGTCAGTATCACAAGCGGGAAGGTCAGAAAGACGACATCCGGCGACCAGGAGCGCCAGCTCAAAAGTATGAGACCGAACTGAGCCAGCACACAAACAAAGGAGAGCAAGGTCAACAGGAGGAAGAGGGAGGTAGAGCCGGTGGAAAGCGACTCCAGACTGGTCCAAACCTGTGATAGTCGAGACCGAAGGGGGAAGGGGGCGGACATCTTTTCGAGCGTAAGGTGCACGCGACGCGGGTTATACACGACTGTCAGTCCCGCCAGAGCGACAACCGCCATGCCGCAGCCTGCCGGCTTTCCTAGCAGCGTCCAGGCGCCGGCGACCGAGAGTATTGCAAGGACCAAAACGTCGAGGCCTTTGTCGATCATGACCAGTCCGCCGGCTTTCCACTTTTGGGAATCTCGGAGGTACGCGACGCGGGCCAGCTCGCCCAGGCGTGCCGGAGTCAGAAGGGCGAGCCCCATGCCCCCCAGGAGCGATGCAGCGGCCTCCGGGAAGGTACTCTCTATCCGAGCCGAACGAAGCAGCAGATACCACCGAGCAGTTTTCAAGTAGAGGAACGGCAAGGTGAGGACAAGCGCGAGAAGAAGGTAGTCCGGCCGCGCCGTACCGACCGCGCGCGCCACATGCTGCGGCTGCACCTTGATCAGAACAAGTGTTATAAGCGCGGCTGAGAGGCCGTAGCGCGCCCAACGGTTGCG
>DASVZE010000295.1:0-2811 GCA_036391775.1 Chloroflexota bacterium
AAGCGTCGCTGGCCTGGCGTCGTCGAATTTCACGGAGTCCGGCGAATAACGCCGGATGATCGTCTTGGAGTTCGTTTTCACTGTGACAGTCTTTGCCCCGGTGGCTGTCATTGCTGAAACTCCGATGCTTCCACTGGATGGATCCATAGATTTCACGAGTCCACCAATGCCGCGCCGTTGCCAGTCCTGGAGGTCCTTCTGCTGCTTCTGTGCAATATCGCCCTTTTTCATGGCGACTATCGTGGTGGCGGTCAGTTGCTTATCAGAATCTCCGGCTTTCCCCCGCACAAGGATGCGATCACCAGCCTGAAGATCCTGAACGGTGATGGAAGTAGCCTCTTTGAGATCCTGACCCGGAGCGACTCGCAGTATCCGAGTAGCGTCTCGTAACTGGACGGTTATCTCAGAACCGGAGTCCGTGGCGAGGTTGATCGTATTGCCGGAGATGGACTTGATCGTGCCAAGCGCTTTCATAACCCCTTGGGTGGGTTGCTGCCCCATAACGCTAGCAGCGATAACAACCAATATCGCGAAGGTGAGCGCACTTCTCAGGGCGGTGCTTCTCTTAGTCATCAGACTTTGGGGTTTTACCTTTCAATTTTTGCACCGGCAGCTCTCGTCTGTGGTGATGTCTTTCTGATCCGACGTTAGCCACCGATCTGCCCGATCGGTTGGAATGAACCTACAAGCCCAATGTTCAGACGAGGCTGCTTTGCTTCCGTGAGCCTGCTTGCCAGCGTGGAACATTCCGAGATCCAGTCTCGATCGGAGCTCTGCTGTTTGCCTAGTCACACGGGCAATCACATATGGTTCAGTGAGTTAGGGTATGCAGCGGGAGCGACACTCCAGTATGGAGCAGCGGTATTTTGCCGAACAGTCAAATAACAATTCTTTACACGTTCTAAATAGTCTGAAATCTAGTATCAGAATCGAAAGAGGTAACGTAGACCTCGTGCATCTGTATTTGCTTTCGGAGAATCGCAAGGCGCTGATTGGCCATCCTAATGAAGCGGACCTTGCGAGTGAGACAGTTGCATGCCCCGGCCATCGAGTAATTAAGTTCATATAGTTCAGAGAACGAATGATCACCTCACGACAATTCACAACCCTAGTTTTCGGATCACTTATCGCTGTTCTAGCCGGAGTTGGCTGCACGAGCCAAGGCGCGAAAGCAGCCTCTCCGAAGGGGGGCGGTGGCGGAAGAGGAGGCAATCTTCCTCCGATGCCAGTTGCGGTGGCTCCCGTTAAAGTCCAGGACGTTCCTGTTTATTTGACCGGTTTGGGAAACGTTGTGGGCTACAACACGGTCGTGGTGAAGAGCCGGATCGACGGACAACTCATCGAGGTGCCCGTCCGAGAGGGCCAGGAGGTCAAACAGGGAGAGCTCTTGGCGGTGATCGATCCCCGTCCTTACCAGGTTGCACTCAGCCAGGCGCAAGCCAACTTGTACAAGGATCGCGCCGCGCTGCAGGACGCGAAACTGAATGCGCAGCGGTACGCTGATCTAGCGAAGGAGGGCGTAATCTCGCGCCAGCAGTACGACACCCAGGCATCGACCTCCGGACAGTACGAAGGAGCGGTACAGGCTGACCAAGCGGCCATCGACAATGCGAAATTGAACCTCGTATACACGCGAATCACGGCTCCGATCAGTGGCCGCGTAGGGCTACGGCAGGTGGACCCGGGGAACATGGTGCATGCCAGCGATCAGAACGGCATGTTCGTGATAACCCAACTGGAGCCGATCGCGGTGTTGTTCACGCTCCCGGAAGATCAACTGCCCGAAGTGCAGAACCAGATGCACAAGAATGGCGCCCTTCAACTCGATGCCCTGAACCGCGACAACCAGAACTCACTGGGAATCGGCAAACTACTGACGATTGACAATCAGATCGATCCGACCACAGGGACGGGCAGGTTGAAGGGCGTTTTCCAGAACAAGGATCGAACGCTCTGGCCCAACCAGTTCGTGAACATCAGGCTCTTGCTGGACACTCGCAAGAACGCGATCACGGTTCCAGCCGCGGCAGTACAACACGGGCCGCAAGGAACCTACGTCTACATCGCGAAGAGTGATAAGACCGCGGAACTGCGGCCGGTCACAGTTTCCTATATGTCGGGAGATGTCGCGGCGATCGGGAAGGGCTTACAGCCGGGAGAGCAAGTGATCACCGATGGCCAGGACAAGCTGCAGTCTGGCAGCAAAATCGAACCTCGCGCCGGCGGAAACAGGGGACAACAGCAGCAGCAACAGCAGTCGCAAGACACGAACGTTCCCACCCAATGAGCCCGTCTCGCATATTCATTCTTCGGCCAGTAGCGACGTCGCTGCTGATGATAGGCATTCTTCTGGTCGGCATCGTTGCATACAGACAACTTCCGGTATCAGCGCTGCCGCAAGTGGACTATCCCACAATCCAGGTGCAGACGTTCTATCCCGGAGCCGGGCCGGAAGTAATGGCCTCCTCCGTGACGGCACCACTGGAGCGGCAGTTCGGGCAAGTACCGGGCCTGTCGCAGATGACATCGGTGAGTTCGTTCGGAAGCTCGCTGATCACCCTGCAATTCAACCTGGACCAGAGCATCGACGTCGCTGAGCAGGAGGTGCAGGCGGCAATCAATGCTGGCGGTACTTATCTGCCGCGAGACCTGCCTAACCCTCCGATTTACAGCAAGGTCAATCCTGCAGACTCGCCGATTATGACGCTGGCGCTCACATCGGATTCGCTGCCGTTAACGCGCGTAGAAGATCTGGCGGATTCGACCTTGGCGCAGAAGATTTCGCAGTTGCCGGGCGTCGGACTGGTGTCG
>DASVZE010000296.1:0-5483 GCA_036391775.1 Chloroflexota bacterium
CGCTATCGAGCGAGCGGCGACGCTGCTCGGCATCACTCAGGCAGAGGTACGGAATCGCTGCACCATCTCCGGCGGCGTCGACATCGCACGACTTCCCGGAGCAGTACAACTCACCATGCTTACCCCACTCGACAATCTCGACCGATTGGGTGTGGGCGCGCTCGTCCGTGAGCAGTACAACCTGCCCGACTGACTCGTGAAGGTTGAGCTGCGAGGTACGCTGCGCGTCGTCCTTGGCGCCGATGCGATCGAGCTCGACCTGCCGCCTGAAGGCGTCCCCCTCAGTCAGGTGTTTGCTCGCCTGGCTGAGGAGGACCCACGGGCCGGCCGTGCTCTTCTTGCCACCGGTCACGGCTCTGTGCTCCGCACAGTCCACAACGACACAATGGTGGAACGAGACGAGGATCCCGTGGTTCGAGAGGGCGACCGCTTACTGCTGCTGGTCGCGACGGCTGGAGGGTAGAACCTGACCTGACCCGGTAACACTCGTCGCATCTCCAGCTCGCCTCAGATCGGCTTCCAAAGTAGCCCGGTATCGAGCACAATGGAGCACGAATCGATCGGCGCAGCCGGTAGGTTGACGGACAGAAAGCGGGATGCGTGATGCGAAGAGATAGCCGGATCGTCATTATCGGTGCCGGGATTGTCGGTTGCAGCCTGGCCGATCACCTGACCCAGATGGGCTGCACCCGTGTGGTCGTCCTGGACCAGGGGCCTCTATTCAAGCCTGGTGGGTCGACCTGCCACGCACCTGGTGGGGTGCATCAGACCAACTACTCCCAGACCATGACCGAGTTCGCGCAGTACACCGTGAAGCGCTATCTGGAGCTCGACCTGGACGGGCAGCCGTGCTTCCTTCAGGTGGGGAGCATCGAGGTCGCGGTGACGCCCGAGCGGTGGGAGGATCTGAAGCGCAAGACCGGCGTGGCCACGTCCTGGGGCGTCCCCTCGCAGCTCCTGACCCCGGACGAGTGCGCCCGCCAGATCCCCTTGCTTGACCCTGACCGGGTCTACGGTGGCTTCTTCGTTCCAACCGACGGTATCGCAAAGCCGGTTCGTGCCATGGAAGCGATGGCACGGCTGGCAACAGCGCGTGGCGCGACATTTCACGGCAATGCCGAGGTGACCGATATCGAGGTATCCGGCGGTCGCGTGCAAGCGGTCGTGACCAACGGTGGCCGGCTCGAGGCGGATGTTGTGGTGAGCTGTGCCGGTATCTGGGGACCCCGCATTGGCGCGATGGTTGGCGTTCCCGTTCCGCTAGTGCCGATGGAGCATCAGTACGCCCTATCGTCTCCTTTAGAGGCTCTGGCGGGAGAAACGCGTGAGGCCGTTTTCCCGCTTCTGCGCCACCAGGACCGAGACATGTACTTCCGCCAACAGTTCGATCGCATGGGCGCGGGTTCGTATCAGAATCGCCCCCTGCCGGTCTCGGCGAACGACTTGAAGAGCGTCGACGAAGCCGAGGTCATGCCGTCGCTAGTGCCGTTCACTCCGCGGGACTTCGAGCCTGCATGGCGTGATGCCGGGACCCTGTTACCCGCGCTGCGGAAGGCGGAGATCGCCGATCCGATCAATGGGATCTTTTCTTTCACCACGGACGGGTTCCCCCTGCTGGGCGAGTCGCGCGATGTGCGGGGGTTCTGGATGGCCGAAGCGCTGTGGATCACGCATGCTGCCGGCGCCGCCAGAGCAGTCGCGGAGTGGATGGTGGACGGAGTGCCCAGCATCGACTTGCGGCAGTGCGACATTTATCGCTTCGAGCCCTTTCAGCTCAGCCCCTCGTACGTCCACCAGCGCAGCTGTCAGGGATACATCGAGGTCTACGACGTCAAGCATCCTCTCGAGCCCATGGACGAGCCGCGGCCGATTCGCGTCAGTCCGTTTTACCAGCGAGAGAAAGAGTTAGACGCCCGTTTCCTGGAGGCTTCAGGGTGGGAGCGCCCTCAATGGTATGAGGCAAACGCGCCTCTGGTGGATGGCCGCTCGATTCCGCCACGCGGCCCGTGGGAAGGACGGTACTGGTCGCCTATCGTCGGAGCGGAGCACCTGGCAACGCGCGAACGCGTGGGCCTGTACGACATGAACTCTCTCACCAAAGTCGAGGTAACGGGACCGGGCGCGCTTGCCATGCTTCAGGAATTGACGACCGGCAACATGGATAAATCGGTGGGCACGGTGACCTATACCCTCATGCTGGACAGCCGCGCAGGGATCAAGAGCGACATCACGGTTGCCCGTTTGGGAACGGACCATTTTCAGATCGGATGTAACGGACAGCGCGATATCGATTGGTTCGAGCGTCATCTTCCGGCCGACGGCTCGGTATACGTTCGGGACGTGACGGCCGGAACCTGCTGCGTGGGAGTATGGGGACCTCGCGCGCGCGATCTGGTGCAGGCATTATCCCATGACGATTTTTCGGAGGCCGGTCACAGGTTCTTCCACGCCAAGCGGGTCTATATCGGGGAGGTGCCGGTCGTGGCCATGCGACTGTCCTATGTGGGAGAGCTTGGCTGGGAGCTCTATACGGGCGCTACATATGGCCTGCGACTGTGGGACCTGCTGTGGGAAGCAGGACAGCCGCTCGGCGTGATCGCCGGCGGGCGCGGCGCGTTCGATGGTCTTCGGGTCGAGAAAGGATATCGCTTCTACGGCAGGGACATGTGGACCAATCACGATCCGTACGAGGCCGGCGTGGGATTCGCGGTCAGCCTCAAGAAAGGTGACTTTATAGGACGGGAAGCGCTGCTTCGGCGCCGTGAGGACGGTCCGCGGCGGCGCCTGGTTACGGTGACGCTCGACGATCCTACCCGAGTGGTCATGGGAAGTGAGCCGGTGTACGCCGAGGGAAATCCTGTCGGCTTCGTGACGAGCGCGGCATACGGTTACAGCGTGGGCCGCGGCGTGACCTACGCCTGGGTTCTTCCCCACTGTTCGGCCGAGAACACGCCGGTCGAAATCGAATATTTTGGGGAACGATTGGCGGGGACGGTGCGCCCGGATACGATCCTTGACCCCGAAATGAACCGCATGCGGACGCGGCCGGCAACGGCAGAGCGCGCAATGGTTACGTCAACGGTTGAGGCAATCCCCAGCCGCTAAAGGTGGCGCGATGGGTAGCGATACTGATTTTCTGCTGGGATACGACCACCTCTCTCCCAGCGTATTGCGCGATGCGGTGGATCGACGTCCCACTCTCTCCTTAAGCGATCGCGTTCTGGACCGGCTGAAGAGCGCCCACCATGTGGTGCGGCAAGCGTCTCTCCAACGCCTGCCGGTCTATGGGCTGACGACGGGCGTGGGCGCGCAGGCTCGTGCTCCAGTGGAACAAGCCGAGCGCGCGGTTGCCATCTTCAACCGCCGGTTGGTTCTCGACCATGCCGGCGGCATCGGACCGGACCTGCCGGAGCCGGTGTGCTATGCCGTGGCACTGGTCCGCCTGCACAATCTCGCCCTGGGTGGGTCCGGAATCGGGCCGGCTGTTCTGGCGCACGCCGTCGCTCTTCTCAATGCGGGTGTCGTGCCCGTCATTCCGCAGGCCGGATCGGTAGGAGCCAGTGACCTTTCCGCCTGCGCGGCCCTCGCTTCCGCCTGGTGTCTGGGAGAGGGACGTGTGTATCACGACAAACGCTCCCGGCCCGCCGCCGACGTCCTGCATGAGCTGGGACTCGGCGAGGTGGATCTGCTGGGAAAGGATGGTCTCTCGCTTCTGAGCGCCAATTCTCTCTCCCTCGGATACGGCGCTTTGCTGAGCGATCTCCTTCTTGGCGTTCTGGACGTTCACCTGCAGGGCGTCGCTCTTTCCTTTGAAGCATACGGCGCCAATCTCTCCGTGCTCGCACCCGAGATACACAGGCTCCGCCCTTATAGCCGGCAGGGAGAGATGGCCGCGCGCTTGCGGGCTTTGCTCAAGGACAGCTACCTCTGGGAGGAGCTCGCCGCTCGAAACCTGCAGGATCCGCTGTCATTTCGCTGTACGCCACAGGTGCTTGGAGCACTGTACGAGCGGATAGAGCGGCTCTGGCAGTTCCTGGACGCCGACCTCAACGCCCTCTCCGACAATCCAGTGATACTTATCGAGAAGGCTGAGATCGTACCGACCGGGAATTTCGATACGACAAGCCTGAGCCTGGACGTGGATGCCGTATCCCAGGGGATTGTCCGCGCCATTCTCATGTGCGAGCGGCGCATTGATAAGCTGCTGTCCACATCCTTCTCCTCGCTCCCCGCCGGGCTCAGCAATCACCCCACGGCACACGGGTATACCATCCTGAGTCACACCTCCGCCTCACTGGCTGCCGAGGCGCTTTCCGTGTCGCTCGGCGGAATCCCTCAAATTGCCCCTATCGAGGAGGGCGTGGAGGATGTCGGCTCTATGGCGCCCGTCGCGCTGGCTCGCCTGCAAAGACTGACAGACATGATGCTTACCATGACTGCTATCGAAACGCTCGTGGCCTCGCGCGCCGGCCGCCTGCTTGCCAGACGTCCGATAGCCGGAATCAGGCTAATTCAAAGAGTCGAGGAATGCATCCAGGGGCAGAACACACCCGGCTCTCAGGCATATGCAGTGAGGGAAACCCTACTCCAGGCGCTTCCGCGGGACTTCCTCGTGTCAGTTGTATAGGGTGAGGGGACCCCAGCTACTCTGCAGCGCCTGCCGGCCCCACGGTACCCGTCTCACGTAGGCGCAGCTCTTTTTCTTTCAGCTCGTCCGGCGGTATATGGCAGCGATACTGATTGCCGGCCTCCGTCTGGAACATTGGCGGCTCTTTGAGCTTGCAAATATCGCCCAGATAGAGCGGGCAGCGCGTGTGAAACCGGCATCCCGAGGGGGGATTGCTCGGGCTTGGGATGGCGCCGCGCAGCTTGATCCTGGTATGCGTTCCTTCGTCCAGGGTTGCTGCGGCGGAAAGTAGGGACTCAGTGTATGGATGGTGCGGGAGACCGAACACGGCATCAGCGGGTCCCACTTCCATCAGCTCGCCGAGATACATCACGCCAATCCAGTCGGAGATGTAGCGCACGACGCCCAGATCGTGGGAGATGAAAACGTACGAGACACCCGTCTTCTGCAGGTCAACCAACAGATTGAGAATCGCAGCCTGAACGGACACGTCGAGCGCCGATACGGGCTCGTCGCACAGCACAAGCGCCGGTGTGCCGGCAAAGGCGCGCGCGATCGAGGCACGCTGTTTCTGCCCTCCCGAGAGGCCGGTGGGTCGGGCATCCAGATGCCTGCCCTCGAGCTTGACCGCCGCGGCCAGCTCATTCACGCGCACCTCCAGCTTGTCGCGCGATTTCAGTCCAGTGAGGAGCTTGAGCGCCTGCTGCAGAATGCTTCGAACAGAGTAGCTCGGGTTGAGCGCGCTGTCGGGGTTCTGGAAGACCATCTGGAGCTCGCGACGCAAATTGACGGGCCGCCGGACTGCCGTCCCAGGCAAGGCAACCCCCTCGAACTGGAGAGTGCCTTCGGTGGGAGG
>DASVZE010000297.1:0-2239 GCA_036391775.1 Chloroflexota bacterium
GGATCGATCCTCAGCATGACCGGAACCCCTCAGGATCTCATCGATCCCAGTCAGCTGCCGGTCGACCCAACAACCTGCAAGCCTGTCTATCCACACCAGTACCTGAGAGTCAACACCATCTTCGAGGTGGCTCGCGCGGCCGGGATGCGGACAGCCTGGTCCGACAAACACCCAGCCTACGAGATTCTCAACGGACCGTCGGGAACCGGCGTGCAGGATCTCTTCACTCCCGAGATCAACAGCCAGGCGTCCGTGGCCGGTTCGGACTGGACCAATGACAACGCGTTAACCCAGATCTACGATAGCTACAAGGTTCAAGCCGTGCTCAACGAGATCCACGGATACGACCACAGTGGCACGATCAAGGTGGGAGAACCTGCCATCTTCGGCATGAACTTCCAGACCGTGTCGACTGCCGAGAAGCTGCCGTCCGGCGGGTATATGGCCGACGGAGTGACGCCCAGTCCGCTCCTGGCCGGCGCGCTCGATTACATCAATGCCAAGGTTGGTCAGATGCTGAGCGAGCTGAACCTCAATAACACGGTCGTCATTCTGTCGGCGAAGCATGGGCAGTCGCCCAACGATCCGGCAAAGCTCACACGCATCGACGACGGAGCGATCATCGACGCTCTCAATGCCGCCTGGACCAAGGCCGGCCACTCTGGTGACCTGGTCGCCTTCTCGATCGACGACGACGGCATGTACATGTGGCTGAACGATCGCAGTCAGGCGGCGGCAGACTTCGCGAAGACGTTCCTTCTGGGGTATTCGGGGACCGGAAACGACATTACCGGAAAGCCGAAGGCATTCACGCAGTCCGGTCTGAGCACCGTGTATGCCGGAGCCGCCGCCGCCGCGTACTTCCACATCACCGCCGGTGACACGGTTGGGAACCAGCGAGTCCCCGACCTCGTGGGCATCGCTCAGGTCGGGACTGTGTACACGGGGAAAAAGGCCAAAATCGCCGAGCACGGCGGTGCCAACCCGCAGGATCGCAACGTCCCGATCGTAGTGTCGGGCGGCAATGTGCACCCGTCCGTCAACACTGGACAGGTCGAAACGACGCAGATCGCCCCAACGATTCTCGAGATCCTCGGGCTCAATCCCCAAAGCCTGCAGGCTGTGCAGGAAGAGGGTACCCAGGTACTGCCACTGAGCGCCTCTGGCTCGGCGGGATCGGAGCAGTTCATCGTGTCCTTCACCAGCGCGCAACCTGGCCAGGGACGAGTGTACTTCGGCTCAGGCCCAGGCTGCAACGGCCTGGTAGCGATTGCCACGCAGGACAGCGGAGCCGGCACCACCTCCCACACAGTGACAGTGCATGGCAACGATCTCCCCGGTTCCGTGGGAGACAACGGGATCATTCCTGGGGCGACGTACTGGTACGAGACGGT
Organism: Chloroflexota bacterium; assembly: GCA_036391775.1. GTDB lineage: Bacteria > Chloroflexota > UBA5177 > UBA5177 > UBA5177 > DASVZE01. Next base: position 1,395 of record DASVZE010000297.1, read on the forward strand.
AACGGTAACCTCGTCCGGCCAGGTCATCGACAACAACAGCGGCCTGTGTTATCAGGTGACGGTCCCTAAAGGATAGGAGGAACTACGTATAGACCTACGCATCTTTCCGTATGTGCGTATGTGTTCCGGCTATGGGCCAGCAAAGAGACGCCTCGTACGATGCGCCCAAGTCAGATGTGCTGACACAGCGGACAGCGCACAGGAAGTGCGAAAGGAGCATCGAAATGGCATACGCAGGTCAGGTTCTCAAGAACCCCGTTACGGGTGAGACGATCACCATTCTGGAGACTTCCGAGCAGACCGGCGGTGAGAAGTTGGTGTTCGACTGCCGGGTCACCCCCGGTGGTAGCCCGCTTCCACCCCACGTCCACTCCACCCAGGAGGAGCGCTTCGAGGTCTGGTCTGGTGAGCTGGGAGTCATGCTGGGTGGAAAGAAACAGGTGCTGCGAGCGGGTGACCGCATTGCCCTACCGGCCGGCGTCAAGCATCAATGGTGGGTCGCCGGTGAGGAGGAAGTGCAGTTCCGCGTGGAGGTTTCGCCGCCACGGAATCTGGAAGCAACTCTGGAGGCCGTCTGCGGCATGGCGCAGGCCGGCAAGCTGAACAAGAAGGCCATGCCCCGCAACCCATTCCTCCTGGCGAACCTGGGACGGTTCTCCGAGACGTATATCCCGGTCGTGCCGATCTGGATGCAACGCATGGGCCTGACCATGGGATCACTCACCGGACGCCTGTTCGGTATCGATCCCGAGTTTCGGCAGTACCGCGCCCCTGCTCCGGAAGTTCCGGCACTGGAAGAAGCCCTCGCCTGACGGCTCCTTTCGCACAACCGCCCCTTTCAGACA
>DASVZE010000298.1:0-2103 GCA_036391775.1 Chloroflexota bacterium
GGAGGGGGCAAGGATCGCCTGCGCCCTGCCCTCGAGCTCTGGGGCATGGTGCTCTCCCGACCGGAACCCGATCTGGCGATCGCGGGTTTCGGCAAGCGCGACGCGCCCTACGATCTTCGCCTCCCCATCCCTTTCACCATGCGTCGAGATGGAACGTCGACAAGCATCAGGGGCCAGGTCGAGGTGACCGCGCTGAACGATCAGCACGCGTACCTGAAAGTGGATCCCGAGTGCGATCTCGCCGTCGGCGACCTGATCGGGTGCGATATCTCCCATCCCTGCACGACGTTCGACAAGTGGCGGCTCATCCCGCTGGTCAATGATGCCTACGACGTGACGGGCGCGATCCAGACCTTCTTCTAGACGAGTACCCACGTCTCGTGGCCCTGCGCGGCAGGAGAAGGGGAACCTGGGCGAGACGTATGGTGCAGAGGTGTAGCGCGGAATTGCATTCCGCCAACGATGCCCCGCGTACCACTGCCGCACCGCATTGGCCACATCGCTCCCGGTCAGTCCAAACCCTTCATACCTCACAGCCCATAGCTCGCTTCATGTGTCCTGTGACGGTTGACGCCATGGGATCCGGTCGAAATGGCTACCATGGCAGTAGAGGCGGCAAGTCACTGTCGAGAGGGGGCATGGATGACAACTGTTGCGGACGTGCTGAATGGGAAGGGACAGGACATCTGGTCGATCTCACCCGATTCCTCTGTGTTCGATGCCATCAGCCTGATGGCCGAGAAGGGCATAGGCGCCCTGCTGGTGATGTCGGACGACCGGCTGGCCGGTATCGTCTCAGAGCGTGACTATGCGCGCAAGGTTATCCTCCAGGGCCACTCCGCCGAAGAGACGCCGGTCCGTGTCATCATGACCGCCGACGTCGTCACCGTCCACCCCGATCAAACCGTCGATCGTTGCCTGGCGCTGATGACCGAGAAGCGGTTTCGCCACCTACCGGTGGTCGACGGTGATCGAGTCGTCGGCATCCTCTCCATCGGAGATCTCGTTAAATCCTCACTCGCGGACAAAGAGCGACTCATCGAGCAGCTCGAGAGATACATCACGGGCGGCCGCTGAGTATTCCGTTCGCGACGGCACCCTCATCCCCTGACCCCTTCTCCCGCGGAGCAGGCGAAGGGGGACATTCTCGGGACAATGAAGGGATAGCTGAATGAAGGTCGACTACCTTCTGCTGGCCGACGCGGTGGCCGCGGCAGACGGCAAACACTACATCCACGGTGGGGGATGGGACACACTCTACGTGCCCTCCTTCCCCTTCACCCATCCGCAGCTCAGTATCGCCGCGCGGCTGCGCGTGCCGGCGGCCGATACCAACGTGCCCCATACCATTGGGCTCGATGTGGTGGGTGAGGACGGCACGACCATCCTGGCCAATCCGGTGCAGGCAGCGATGACGGTGGGCCGGCCGCCGAATATCCCGCCGGCGCAGGACCAGGTCATTCCGCTGGCCCTCAACATCGTGGCGCTGTCCTTTTCCCGCCCCGGCACCTACTCGCTGATCTTCATGATCGACGGCGAGCAGGTTGATGCGGCTCAGTTCCATGTCCTTCGTGCTCCGGCGCAAGCCCAAGCGCAAGGGCTGCCTGGTCCTCCGAACCGGAGGTCAAACTGAACAATCTACGGCTGTTGAACGTGGTTCGGCACGCCGAGTACGACAGAGGCGAGTGGCGGTGACTGTCGACGTTCGACAACTTTCGCCCGCGGTCTTTTATCCGGTACAGGACCCAATGGCCGCGAATACCAAGTGAATATAGCCGGTCAGAATCGCTGATACATGGCGCGCGTCCCATCTTCGACGCTCTCAGTGGCCGGCCGCGAATGGGTGGTGCGGGCCAGGAAACGGTGGTTCAGCTCACCGCGGTTGGTGTGGCGATCACACCTGCTGCGATGGGCATGCGGACGGTGATTGAGGTACCGATACCAACCGCGCTCTCCATCTCGATTGTGCCGCCGAGCTGCGAGGCACGCTCGCGCATTGACTGTAATCCAAGGTGTCCCGGGAATGAGCCGGATGTGTCGAAGCCTTTGCCGTTGTCCTGAATGACCAGGATGATTGACTCATCTGTGCACCTGAGAAAGAGG
>DASVZE010000299.1:0-3190 GCA_036391775.1 Chloroflexota bacterium
TAACAACCCCGACATTTCCTCTCCAATCTGCCTGTGCCGTGTCAACAGTCACGGCAACGTCGAGATCAAACCGTCCCCGCCACCCTTCCAGCTCGGAGACATACAACAAGTCGCGGGGAGTGCGGGCGCCATACAGCACGGTGATACGGCCGTACTCTGCCCGGTGGGTCAGAAGGTGGTAGATGGCGGGTCGTAACGGCGCCAGACCGATTCCTCCTGCCGCGATCACCACGTCCTTTCCCCGCGCCTCCTCGACCGGCCAGGGTGTGCCGAACGGACCGCGCACCCCAACGATTTGACCGCGCTTCATCGTCCATATGGCGCGTGTCACGGCACCGACCGCTCGGATCGTATGCGTCAGTAACGCGGTTTTGGCGGCATCACCGCTGATGGAGATCGGTACCTCTCCGACGCCGAAGGCGTACAGCATGTTGAACTGGCCAGGCAAATAAGGGAACGGGGAGGGGCCATCCACCGGCGCCAGGTCGATGGTGAAGGTATCATACGTGTCCCGCCGGGTCGATCTGATGCGCCAGAGCTCGGGCACCATCGGCTGCCGCGTCGGAGAAGGGATGTGGATGGACTCAGGCATGGACCCGGTGGACATCCAGCACCTGGAGGCGCGTTGCTTGTAGCCGTTGGGCAATGATTGGCGCGAAGCGCTTGTAGAGCTCGTATCCCAGATCGTGATCCTCCTCGCACTTACGGCGCAGACATGCTCCGTCGAATGAGAGAGCAAGGGTGGTACCGACGACTCTGCCGTCCAGATGCCAGACGTACGGAGGCACGAGCCAGGACCAGCCAAGCGCTTCACCGTCACTCACCGTCTGCACAGTGATCGAGCCACGCTCTGCCGTGTAGAACTCGAGGGCAACGCGGCCATGGCGTATGAGGTAGAACGTGTTCGCCTCTTCTCCCATGCGGAAGGCGAACTCACCTGGTGTCCAGCGAACTTGCGAGGCGCAGCCGACCATCAGGCTCAAATAACGATCCGGCAACCCTTGCAGGAATGGATGTTGGGCAAGAACCCGTTCAAGCGTTTCCATGATCTCCACCTTTGCTTCCGATCTCTGCCTGGCCGTCTGTGATCCGAATGGCAGCGACCTCTTCTGTGATGTCGATAGCCACCGGGCACCAGGTAATACAGCGGCCGCACCCAACGCAGCCGGACGTTCCGAACTGGTCGTACCAGGTGGCGAGCTTGTGGGTCATCCACTGGCGATAGCGCGACTTGGGAGAGGACCGCACGCTGCCGCCGTGAATGTATGAGAAATCCACCGTGAAACAGGAGTCCCACAGGCGCACCCGTTCCGCCTCCTGGCCGGTGAGATCGGTGCTGTCTTCGACGGTCGAGCAAAAGCAGGTCGGGCAGACCATGGTGCAATTGGTACAGGAGAGGCAACGCGAGGCGACGTCATCCCATCGTGGATGCTCGTAGTTCCTGTATAAGAGCTGCTTGATATCGTCGGTCTCCATCTGCCGGCCCATCTGCTGCGCGGCACTCTCGACGACGCCGGCCGCGGCCGCCATCTCATCCCCACCGGCCGGACGCTGGGGAATTCGGCTCAGCACCTCTGCACCTCGCTCCGAGCCGACCTCGACCAGGAAGTAATGGGCATCCGAATCGAGCACTTCGGTGAGGGCTAGATCGAATCCGGCGTCTGCTTTCGGACCGGTGTTCATGGAGACACAAAAACAGGTACCGCCTGGATGCCCGCAGTTGACGGCGATGAGGAAGGCGGTCTCGCGTCGAGCAGAGTAGGTCGGATCGACGTACGATCCACCCATGAACACCTTGTCCTGGATGCGAATGGCATGCAGCTCACAGGATCGCACTCCGAGAAAAGCCAATGGTGGCGAGGCAGCCTCTTCCTCCACCAGCTTCAGATCGTCCCCCTCCCGCCGCGCCTTCCACAGCCGCAGAGTGGGGGGGAACAGATACTTCTTCCAGGAGTGTGGTCCGACGGCATAGCCGAAGAGCGCATCGTCGTCGCGCTTCCTCAGCCGGTACGTTCCACCGTCCTGTTCGTCCGTCCAGCCCACGGGTAGATCATCGATCGTCCGCACCCGGTCGTAGACGATGGCTCTGTCTCTAACCGTTGGCCCGACGACCTGATATCCCAGATCCTGCAACGCGAGCAGTAGACCATTCAGGCCCTCCCGATCCAGAACAGCATGGTGGTTCTGGATCGGGGGTTGAGCTGCAGGACTACTGCCCTCTACCAACTCAGATCTCCTCCGGCACCATCTGGATGGCGCCGCAAGGGCACTCAGTGGCACACATCGAGCATCCTTTACAGAAATCATAGTTGATTTCGAACCGCTTACCCGGGCCGAGCTTTATGACGGCATTATCCGGACAAACGCCGAAACAGTTGTCACATTCGAAGCAGTTACCGCACGACATGCAGCGACGAGCCTCAAACAGTGCGGTCGTCTCATCCAGACCGCCAACCACTTCGTCAAAAGTCGTCTGCCGCCGGACGCCGTCCAGAGCGGGCTGCATGGTCTTGTCCGCGTCGGTGTAATACCAGGGATTGAGCATCTCAAAGGTAGCGACTTCGTGCTTGGCGGGAGGTTCGTAGGTCACGTCACGGAGGTAGCCATCGATGTGGCGCGCGGCCTTTTTGCCGTGCCCCACCGCGACGGTGATCGTGCGCTCGGACGGCACCATGTCGCCTCCCGCGAAGATCCCCTCGTACCCCGTCATCATCCTGCGATCGACCTGGACCACTCCGTCCCGCGCGAACTCGACGCCGGGAATACGTTGCAGAACACTGACATCGATGTCTTGGCCCAGCGCAAGCACGACGGTATCAGCCGCGATGGTCTCATACTCGCCGGTCGGTTCGGGCCAACCATCGGCGTTAAGCTCCATCTTTTCCACCGTGATGGAGCCTTCCTCCATGGTCTTGATCGTATTGAGCCAGTGGAAGGTGATCCCTTCCTCCATAGCCTCCTCGACCTCGAAATCGTGGGCCGGCATACGCTCGCGCGTGCGGCGGTATACGATGACCGGTTCGCCACCCAGGCGCTTCGCCGTTCTCGCCATATCCAGAGCGGTATTGCCACCGCCATACACGACCACACGCCGGCCGAGCTGGGGAGGTTCTCCCTCTGTCTCCATCCGGTGGAGCACCGCGATGGCGTCGAGGATGCGGCCCGCATCCGGTGCCGGAATGTCGACACG
>DASVZE010000300.1:0-8777 GCA_036391775.1 Chloroflexota bacterium
ATGAAGCCGAGGCGATCCCAAGCGCAAGATCCAGACCGGAGTCATCATCCGAGTCATCGTCGGGGGTCCCTGGACGCTGAACCGCCAGACGGATCGCGGCGTAGCCTTCAGCCACATTACCCGCGTTCGCCACGATGACCATACCGACAAATACCTGCGTCCACCCCAAAACGTGGGTGACAGGGTCAACACTCCCGGTCAGAATGTCTGTTATCGGAATCAAGCAAACGGCAGCCACGCACAGGACTGCAACGCTGAACCAGACGGGCCACCCTTTAGTCTGCCGCCTGTCTTCTTGACGCTTGAAACGGCGAGACTCATGCCCCTCGGGTTTGGCGCCTCGAATCGTCTCAACGCCGAATATTCCGTGCACAACGTAGGCAACATATGCCAGCAGGAGAACAACCGAAATACCGACACTAACGTGCTGGATGATGTCCGAGTCGTTGCGGCTCGTACAGGTCGTGTTGCCGCACATGACAATCGCGCCGACCGACGGAAACAACACGGCCGCCACCGTGAGCATCATCAGTACGCTGTGATGACCCGCTTCCCGACGGCGAAACGTGGGTCTGCCATAGAGCAGGCCGGCCACCACGTAGCACAAACCCATGATGAGAGCCGAGTTGCTGATCAAGGCCCCAATCAGAGTCGCCTTGACCAGAGGAATGAGACCCTTTTGAACGCCGAATACGCCCACTAGCAGGTCTGGTGCGTTCCCAAAGGTGGCGTTCAGCAAACCTCCGATCTTTCCTCCCAGTCGATCTGCCAACGCCTCGGTCGACGTTCCGATGAATGATGCGAGTGGAATGATTGCCGCAATCGACAGAAAGAACTGCAGCCAGCTAGCCCAGCCCAGCGCAGCAGCCAGCAACGTCAGCGGAACAAATACAAGGAGGACCCCCATGACCCGGTCCTCAACCGACAGGGTAGTGTTTTTGCTTCCCCCTTCCATCTCCCCCCTCTATGCAGCTAAGGAGCCGGCTAGGTCCGCATCGGCATGTCGATATCTGCTTCTTGCGCCGTCTTGATCGCAAGATCGTAGCCCGCATCCGCGTGCCTCACCACGCCCAGTCCGGGGTCGGTTGTCAGCACGCGCTCGATGCGACGGGCCATCTGCTCCGTACCGTCGGCAACGAGGACCTGGCCGGCGTGGATTGAGTATCCGATTCCGACTCCTCCACCGTGATGAACTGATACCCAGCTCGCACCGCCAACCGCATTGAGCAACGCGTTCAAGATGGGCCAGTCGGCAATGGCGTCGCTGCCGTCCTTCATGTCTTCAGTCTCTCGGTTCGGGGATGCGACGGATCCCGTATCAAGATGATCACGGCCGATCACGATAGGAGCTGTTACTTCTCCCGTGCGTACCAGCTCATTGAGCGCCAGTCCGAACTTGGCGCGTTGGCCCATACCTAGCCAGCAAATCCTCGCCGGAAGACCCTGAAAGGCCACACGGTCATGAGCAAGTCGAATCCAGGTGTGCAGATGCTCATCATCCGGAAAAAGGTCAAGCACCAGCTGATCTGTACGATAAATGTCGTCGGGCTCGCCCGACAGCGCAACCCACCGGAACGGTCCTTTACCTTGGCAGAATAGGGGACGAATATATGCGGGAGTAAACCCGGGAAAGGCGAAGGCATTCTCGACCCCGGCATTGGCCGCTTGCTGGCGGAGGTTGTTGCCGTAGTCGAATGCCACAGCGCCACGCTGCTGCATCTCGAGCATCGCTCGCACGTGTCTCGCCATACTGCGGGACGCCAGCTCCATGTACCTCGCTGGGTCGCCGGTCCGAAGCTCTGCCGCGACCGGAAGGCTCAAGCCTTCCGGTATGTATCCGTTTAGGGGATCGTGCGCAGACGTTTGATCCGTCACGACATCGGGAATTCGACCCCGTGCGACAAGCTCGGGAAGAATGTCGGCAGCATTGCCGACAAGACCAATGGACAGCGGTTCCCGGCGCTCGACTGCCCCTCGGGCCCATTCAAGCGCCTGGTCGAGCGAGTCCGTCATTCGGTCGCAGTATCGCGTGTCTATGCGGCGCTTTATTCGAATCGGATCGACCTCTACATCGATGACGACGCCGCCATTCATGGTGACAGCAAGTGGCTGAGCTCCGCCCATGCCTCCCATGCCTGCCGTCACCACGAGCCTTCCTCGCAGCGAACCACCAAAATGTTTGTCCGCCAGAGCGCCAAATGTCTCGTAGGTGCCTTGCAAGATTCCCTGAGTGCCAATGTAAATCCAGGAGCCGGCCGTCATCTGACCATACATCGTCAGTCCCCTGGACTCCAGGTCGTGGAAATGCTCCCAGGTTGCCCAGGCAGGAACAAGCATGGAATTCGAGATCAAGACACGCGGCGCATCAACCGACGTCCGGAAGACCGCAACCGGCTTACCGGACTGCACAATCAATGTCTCGTCATCGTTCAAACGCTGCAACGTTTCGACGATTACGTCAAAGCACTGCCAGTTGCGGGCTGCCTTCCCGGCTCCTCCGTATACCACGAGGTCTTGGGGCCGCTCGGCCACGTCGGGATCAAGGTTGTTCATCAGCATGCGAAGAGCCGCTTCTTGGTGCCACCCTTTACAGCGGAGCACGGTCCCTCGTGGAGCGCGTATGGTGCGCGGCCCACCTTCTGCTACTGCACTCATTGCTTGTCCACCTCTCTATGCCCACGGAGCCGGCCAGCGAGCCACCACATGCTCAACCTGCTCCGCGATCCGCTGTTCCGAGACACGCTCGAGACATCCACTAGACACTGCAAGGCTCCCGCCCGCGACGACCTTGTCTACGGCGGACGGTTGCACTCCATAGACTACATTCCCCAGCAGGACTTTCTCGGGATGAAACACGGGCTGCAAGGAAGGGTCATCCGTCGGCCAAGAACATGTTACGTGACGGGCAGCACGCAGGCCCCGCTCGCGCCTCCCCCAGAAGCTCAATTTCATGGTCTTCGAGCCGGCAAAGATGTACTGCCACCATCGACTCATCATGTCTTGTCCCGCGTATTTGATCATGAGGGACCGGGTGCGACGCACCGACTGCTCGACAGACTCGAGACGGTAGTTTCTGTCGGCACGTCCCAGAATGTCGCGGTCTCTCCTGCTTGGTCGAGAGGGAACGTGCGACTTCGCACAGCGAGCACATCTGTCACAGCCGCGGAAATTGCGCGTTAAACCTACGCAATGTTACAGTCCTCGGTTAAGACAACATGTCAAGCATAATTCGACTTGTTCTCGCCGCCGCATTGGCGCTCGGTGGAGCAAAAGCGTCAGAGCGATCACCGGCGCACCAGGTTCGGTGGGCCGCCGACAGGAGCGTCCTGAGAGAAGCGTCCATGTCGCTTGCCCGGCTCAAGCCTGAAAGGACTGTGACATGGCTCCGAAGCCGTCACCGGGTTGCATCTGCCGCGCTCGGTGCGGACGGTCGAACGGTAAATATTCTGTTTCGGGACGGAGTAAGGGCAGCCGTTCTTCCATCCGGAGCGGCAGCAACGCCGGCCGCCGGTAAGCGCTTGCTCGACACGCGGCACACCGACCGAGACCAGAGCCGTTCGACAGGTCGCGCCCTTGTGCTGGAGCCGTTCGCCACCGAGGAAATGGGCGCCCATGACGGCGACCCCATTGCCGCCGATTTACAGTCGGCCGGTTTTCAGCTCGATCAGCTCTACGACAGCGCCGTAACGGTCGCCGAAATGTCAAAGCTCTCACAGTACAACGTCGTCTACTTACACACGCATGCAGGGGTGAATCAGGTTGGCGGTGCGGTGTTCTCGACCGGGGAGCCGGCAGGCAACGACCCGCAAGCAGATGCTCTTGTGCAAAGTCAGGACCTGTATATCGTCCAGGTGGCCGGTATCCCGGGACAGTATTACGGAATTCTTATTCCTTACATCCAGCACGCGATGGGACAATTTCCGCAAAATTCTATCCTGTATATCGATACGTGTGAGCTTCTCCAGTCGCAACCGCTCTGGGATGCCCTTGCCGCCAAGGGGGTCGGGGCCTTTATAAGCTGGAAGTTTGAGTCTGCGATACGTGATGAGTCGGCTGCAGCACATCTGTTCTTCGATCGCATGGCTACCGGCGCAACGGTCGGGGCTGCCCTGCAATCGGTGCACGCTGCCGGGCTTGATGTCAGCGTTCAGGACGGACAAGACGGGTATCTCGGCTATCAGGGCGACGGCTATCTTACATTGCACGGGCGCGACGCAGCTGCACCGACGGCCACGGTGCCGGTTCTTTCGCCGACCGGCACGTCAACCTCCGCGCCGGCCCATGTCCCTCCAACTGCGACCTCTATCATTGCCACCCCCACGGCGCGCCCCGCGGAGCCGGCGCTATCGGTGACGCTGCTGCACGCATTCGTGCGCCCCGGCGCGCGGCAGACTGTAGAAATTACGGCTCACCCGGGAACTTCGGTCGCCGTCAGCGTGAAATATCCCAATGGTGATTCTCAGCGAGCCAACCTAACCGCTGATTCCTTGTGCGCGGCAACCTACAGCTTTGTTCAAAACGCCAGTCGCATCACGCGTACCAGCCGTCGCGCCTCAATTTCCGTAGGTATCCCTGGAACTCCGTCGTCGCAACCCTTGATGCGGACATACGAGATAGGCTTTGGTGCTCTCGATGTTATGGTTCACCCTCGCGCGGTGCATCCGGGTGGGCACGTTTCAATCTGGGTACACGTGGAGAAGCAGAGCGATATTTGGGTAACGATCTATGACGGCAGCCAATCGGTGCTCCGGGAGAAGGAGCACACCGATGGCAGCGGTTGGAGCAACGTTCGTTATCAAATTGAATCGGCCAAATACTCGGCCGACAGTCGAACATTGCGGATCGTCGCGTCAACCACACCGATGAGCGGCGCGCATAGTACGCAGACCACTGTACGTGTGCTGTAGCGGGCGGCAAGGGGACACCTTCAGAGGGTGATCATGCAGGGGTAGAAGGTCCCCTTTCCGGGGTGACCGCTGCCAGTGGCTATGCCAACTCTCTCATGGTTTGATAATCCGGAAATGGCCGCGCATCACCGCGCGACAAGGAGTATTCATGGTTCGGAGCTTCGCGCTTCGGTACTATTCGGCCGCGCTTGCACCCGCCGCCGCCTTTCTTTCCTGGGCGATTGTCTTTCACACGGTCGTGCCACGCCCCTTCTTCCCCCTTTTTGCGGCCGTCATTGTATCTTCGGCCGACGCGGGCCTGATCGCCGGGCTGGTAGCTTGCCTCCTTGGAGTGCTTCTTAGCCTGCTCTCATTTGGCACCAATCCGGCAACATGGTTGAGCTTGAAAAGCTCGAGCCTGGCGGACGTCGTGCTATTCGCGTCCGTCGCCATTCTAGCGGTCATAGCACAGGAAACGCTGCGTCGCCGTTATGCTGAGGAGAGCTTCGCCGCGTCATATATGCATGACAGCGTGTGTGTTCTCGATATGAGCGGACGCATCATGTGGGTCAACTCAGCGACAGAGCACCTGCTAGGAGCCAGTCGCCGAGCGCTCATCGGTAGAAAGTTTCACGGAACCGTCTGTCACTCGGGACCGGGGGACAGGACCGTGCCCCCGTACCACTGCTCCATGGTCCAGGCCCTGAAAACGGACGGCAAGGCACGCGTCGAGGAGTATGTGCTGCATCACCCGGATCGGAGCATGCTCCGTGTCGAAGCGACCTTTTCTTCGGCTGAAGGGAAGCGACGGAAAAGCCGCGTTGTGGTTTCTCTACGGGATGTTACGGCTCTCGGAGAGATGGTCGAGTCATTGCGCGAGCAGGAGCGCATGTACCGCGAGCTCGTGACACACGCACCAACTGCCATGATTCTGCTGGACGAGTATGGCTACATTGCCATCGCGAACGAGCGAGCTGCAACCACATTTCATATGGAGGCTGAGCAGGATCTCCTGAAAGGTATGACACTGCAGCAGCTATTGGTTCCTGAGGACCGGATCCGGGTGGCACAGGAGCGGCATCGCGCCCTCGAGCTAGATGCAGAGCGCCACATGGAGATCACAGTCCTGCGCCCGGACGGTACCATGACTCCCGCGGATGTCTTCTTCTCACCCATCTGGGGTGCGTCCGAAGAGGCGCGCATGGTGGCCTGCGTCGTCATCACAGAATCGGAACGGCGTGCCACAGAAGCCGGCTATTACATCGAAGCGCGAGTTGACGGGCCGGATCCGGAGGTGGTCACGACCTCCGTTCTGGCGGATAGCGATACGTTACTGGAGGGTATGCCCCGACTGTTGCAGGCCCTTGGCACGGCTGGGGGCTGGGACGTGGGAGCCTTCTGGTCGATGGAACCGCCTGAAACGGAGCTCCGCTGCCGCGCCATCTGGCGGTTACCGTCCCTCATTGTTCCTGAATTTGAAATCCTGTGCCAGCAGCTGGCATTTCCAGCCGGTGTTGATCTACCTGGCCGTGTCCTGGAATCGAGAGAATGTCTCTGGATTTCGGATGTCGTGGCCGATGCTGGCATGCTGCGAGCCCTGATGGCCTCGAAGGAAGGGTTACGGTCCGCTTTCGCATTTCCCGTTCTCAGCGGTACCGGCGTCCACGGCGTCATCGAGTTCTTTTCCAAGGAAGTGCGGCCACCAAACGCATTCCTCGAGGAGAAGATGGGATTGATCGGCCGGCAGATGGGGCGATTTGTTGACCGCAGGCGCTCCGAACGATCGCTCGTGCATCAAGCGCGGCACGATGCATTGACGAATCTTCCCAACCGCGTGCTTCTCAACGATCGCCTGCCGCGAGCGATTCAGACGGCTCGGACCAGTAGCCGCCCGGTAGGCGTGCTGTTAGTCGATCTCGATCGCTTCAAGCAGGTAAACGACTCGTACGGTCATCACGTCGGCGACCTTCTTCTTCAGCAGGTCGCCGTGCGTTTGCGCGAGGTATTACGTGATTCGGACACGGTGGCGCGTCTGGGCGGTGACGAATTCGCCGTCATTCTTCCTGGAGCGCCGGAGTCGGGCGCGCGGGTGGTGGCCGATAAGATCGTCGCTGCCCTGCACCACCCCTTCGCCATTGAAGGGTATAGCCTCGAGGTGGGTGGCAGCGTGGGAATCGCGATCTATCCTGATCACGCGGACGATGCGCAGGGCTTGATGCAGCTGGCCGACTCCGCCATGTACGAGGCAAAACGGACCAAATGCGGAATTCAGGTTTACGGAGCCGAGCCACAACGCCGGCACGGATGAACCCGAGTTAGACAAGGTACTTCTGCAGTACCTTGCCTGCGGCGCTTCGTGGAAGCGACTCTCTTACCTCGAGATCCACCTGATCTTGCAGCTCTGGAACGTTTTCGATTAATGCCGATAAGATGCGGCCGGCGGACTGCTGTGGAGCAGCAACAACTGCCTTGATCCGCATTTCACTCCCGCGGCCGGCCGAAAACACCACCGCCTCCCGGACGCCGGGGATATCGCACAATACCCTCTCGACGGCCTCGGGGCGCACCGTTGTCCCCACAATGGGAATTGCATCGCGTATCCTCTGACCCACGAACAATCGGCCGCTGCCGTCAATCCAACCGGCATCTCGGGTGCGGAACCAGCCATCGTCGTCGAGCGCGGACATGGTCCCGCCACCGGGCATGAGGTAGCCCCCGGCCACAGCATCAGATCGAACCTGAATCTCGCCGATCTCCGGGCGCGGCAAGAACTGAGAGTGGTCCTTTCCGAGGCGGATATTCATGTGCTCGAGGGGTTTACCGACACAGCCGGCTTCCCATTCACGTGACACATCAATTGAGATCGTACCGGTTTCAGTCGTTCCATAATCTTGCTTGATTCGTACTCCCGCTCGTCCATAAATTCCATCGGCCAGACCCCGTGGAAGAGGAGCGCCGGCACTCAAAATGTGGCGCGCATCCGCCAGCCAACCTATGTCCCACTCACGTTCCATGAGGTGCTGATACGTTGCGGCGAGGCCAAACAGGACGGTGGGACGCATTATTCCGACGATATTGAGAATTTCACGAGAGTCCCGGACGAGCAAGAGCTGCGCTCCCGCGGTCAGTGGTGCCAGCGTTCCTCCGATCAGTCCGTATGAATGAGCCAGTGACGACGCGGAGATGACTCGATCCACCGGCTCCAAGTCGAGCCTCTCCTGAACCGCTTCTATCTCCTGGCCGATACCTTCTGCCGTGCGGAGAGCGATGCGGGAGTCCGACGTGGTGCCGGAGGTCAGCTGACCGACCGCACCCTCCGGAAAAGTGCCGGCCGGACAAACGTTCCGGCCGATGTGCCCTCCAACTCTCATCAACCGCTCACTTGGCGGATCGAAGAGCGACGAGATTCCACGTAAACCGAGGATCGACTCCTCTTCAGGTCCCGACAATCCGGCCGGAAGCAAGACCACGGGGTAACCGGCCTCCAGAGTGGCCAGCAAAGCCGCAACCGACAAAGCGTCGGACGACATACGCAGAGCGATAGGATTGCCGGGCTTCACAGCGTCTTTTAGACGCTGTGAGAGCCGCCGAATGTGTGCCACCAACGTTCCATAGTCGGTTGTCGCATACTGGCCGTCATCCTTGTCGCACGATACGATGGCGGCACGGCCCGGATCTCTGGTACTCCAGCGCTCAACTGCTTCCGTAATCATCATCTTCTTTGCGCTCCGCGTCCCCGGAGCTACTGCCAGCGAGGAACACGACCGGCGACATGACGGGACGCGGGACGATGTCTCCCTATCCTGAGGCGTTAAATGAAACGGTCTCTCTATGAACTACATTGTCGACTGTCACCTGAACGGAAACGGTGACTCGGCCGGCCGCGCGAAA
>DASVZE010000301.1:0-4625 GCA_036391775.1 Chloroflexota bacterium
GCCACCGACGTGGGGCGCTGCGACGCGCTGAAGCCGGTAATGCCGAGATCTCGCAGCCGCCCGCCGATGCGGACGATGTCGACCGGGAATGAAACGCGCAGTGGAAGCGTTCCGATGCCGCTATCGCGGCTGGTCAGCACCACCGCTCGCGTGTTCTGTCCGGCCCGTGCCAGAGACGCAGCCAGGCTCAGCGCTTCCAGGAAGTTGGGCTGGTCGATCCCGACGTGGAGCCGGTTAATAGCGCTCCCGATAGCCCCCTGGTCCGAGCTCTCTGCGATTGCCAGGTGCGGCTGGGCGCCCATGCCGATAACGCTCATGACGTTGCCGCCGGCAAGCTCGGAGGTCAGGGTGTGGGCCCGCGCCAGTGCGGCGGCGAACCGTGACGGCTGAGCATCGTGGGCCTGCATACCGTACGACTCGTCCACAATCAGGACCAGGTCGCCCGCGATGACGTGGGAACGCGAGTAGGCAGGCCGTGCCAGGGACAGGATCAGGGCCGCCAGGGCCAGGAGCTGCAAGAGGAGCAGGATGTTGAAGCGCAGGCGCTGCCAGGGAGCGTTTGCCTGGACATCTTCCATTGCCTGACGCCAGAGGAAAGTGCTTGGTACGCGATACTCTTGCCTGCGCAGCTTGAGCACATACATAAGCACAATCGGCACGGCGAGTACCGAGAGAAGGAGCGCGAGCGGCGCGAGCAGCACCTTACCACCTCATCCCAGGACACCCACCGCCTGCAGATCAGCCAGAACCGTTCCCGCCAGATCGACATCGGAGCGAAGCTGAAGAAACGCGACGCCCTCCCTCCGGCAAAAGTCGGTGATCGCTGCCGTGTGACGCTCCAGCGCTTCTCGGTAGCTGCGTAGCAGGCGCGGAGAGAGCGTGACCTCAGCGTGCGCCCCAGTCTCGGCGTCGACCAACTTCCAATCTCCCCGGAGTGACGGCTCGATCTCCTCGGGAGATAGGATCTGGATAGCGGTCACCTCCTGTCCGGTGGCACGTAAGGAGCGCAGCCCGGTGCGCCAGTCGGAATCAGTCATAAAGTCGGAGAGGACAACGGCAATGCCGGAGCCGCGCCGATACTTGCCATGGCTGCGCAAACACGAAAAGTCGGTGGTCAATCCGGGAGTGTCCACCAGCTCCGCAATCGTGCGCCACACTCCTGGTATAGCCGCGTTTCCACTCTGGGCCGGAAGATAGCGGTCGATCCTGTCACCCCATCCTGCGATGGACACTGTGTCGTAATTTTGGAGCGCGATATAGGTGAGAATGGCGGCCAGCCTACCCGCCGTCAAAAGTTTGCTCGGCTCACCGAACGTCATGGATCCCGAATGATCCAGAAAGATCGTGACCACCGCAAGCTCTTCAGCTCGGTAAAGCCGGAGGAAGAGGCGGTCGAGGCGGCCAAACGCCTTCCAATCGACACGTCGGAAGTCGTCACCTGTGACATAGTTCCGGAAGTCGGCGAACTCCACCGACGCGCCGCGGCGGGGTGAATTGCGTGGGCCCGCACCGGGACCACGTAGGGCCTGCCGATTGATAATCGAGAGGCGCTCCACACGCTGCAAGAAGGCGCTGTCGAATCCGAAGTTGGCGTCGGTCATCGCACCGGCACAGTCTCGAGCACCCGAGTGATGATCTCTTCCGATCGCAATCCTTCGGCCTGACCATCAAAGTTGAGCAGAACACGATGCCGCAGTGCGGGCCGCGCCAGCGCCTGGATATCAGTGACCGCCACGTTGAACCGGCCCTCCAGCAAGGCTCGCACCTGGGCACAGGTAACGAGCGCTTGCAGTCCGCGCGGGCTTGCTCCCGCTCGCACATAGTGCTGGACCAGGTCGATCTCCGACCATTCCGGATGCGTGGCCTCGATCAACGAGACGGCGTATTGAGCGACCGGCGTAGCGACCGGTACCGCTCGAGCGATCTCGATCATCTCGTTCAGCCGCCGCCCGTCAAGTACGGACGAAGGAGTGGGAGCCGGCTGCAGCGTCTGTTGCAGGATGCTGAGCAGCGTGTCTCCGCGCGGAAAGGGCACAAGAATCTTCAGCATGAAGCGGTCGAGCTGTGCTTCCGGCAGAGGGTACGTGCCCTCCATTTCCAGTGGATTCTGTGTCGCCAGGACGAAGAACGGTGACGGCAGGCGGTGTGTATCGTTGCCTACCGTCACAGTGTGCTCCTGCATGGCCTCGAGCAGTGCGCTCTGTGTTTTGGGGGTCGCTCGATTTACCTCGTCTGCCAGGACCAGATGAGCGAAGAGAGGGCCCGGCTGGAAGGCGAATGCCCGGCCACCACGCTCATCCTCGCGCAGAATCGTGGTGCCCGTGATATCCGCCGGCATGAGATCGGGCGTGAATTGCACGCGCGAAAACGATAGGTCAAGCGCGGCAGACATTGTTCGAACCAGGAGCGTCTTACCAAGGCCGGGCACACCCTCCAGCAGCGTGTGGCCGCCTGCCAGAAGAGCAATGATCGTCTCTCTGACCACCTCGGCCTGGCCGATGAGAACGGTCTGCACCGCCGATTCCAGCTGCTGCGCCTGGTTCACGAACTCTCCTAGAGCTCGTTCGTCTGGTACGGGCTGCGTCGCGGTCGTGTCTGCGTCAATCATCGGCGGCGACCTCTCTCAATCCTGCTCAATGTGAAATCGTGCTGAAGTAGCGGCGAACGTAGACCTGTACCGACGGTGGCAGGGCCGCCCGGTCAAGCGCCTGATGCGCACCCTGGGCATACTGGCCGTAGACCTGCTGGTAAGGGACGATCGCACCTGGCTGGGGTGCCCCATTGGGACCGTTCCTCACAATCTCCGGACCTTTCCCCTGCGTGCCCGGAATGTAGACGGTCACAGTACGACCCTTATGTGTCACGCCGGAGTGTCCGCGTCCGCCGCTACCGTGTGCACCGCTCGTGCCCGTCGTGCCGGTGGTCCCCTGTCCACTGCGTGCCCCGCGGCCCTGACCATTGCCGCGACCTGGCCGGCTACCCAAACGAGTGCCGCTACCCTTTCCCGCTCCCTGTCCTTGCTGCAGGCCACGGCCCTTCCCCTGGCCTTTCCCGGGCGCCGCACCCTTCCCTGGAGTCTGGCCGCTCCGGTTGCTCGTTCCCGGCGCACCCGTTTGTGCGTTTGAGGTTCCGGGGAGATTGGCAAGCTGGCCGGACGGTAGACTGGCGCCAGGGCTAATGAGCTGATTCTTCAGAGCGCCCAATTGAGCTGCTGTGGCGTTTGCCTGGGCTTGAGCGGCCTGCGAGCCTGCCGAATGCGACAGCGACTGGGCAGCACGCTGTAGAGCGGCGCTGGCCGCCTGCGGATTCCCGTTCGCCAGATTGGAGGCGGCCTGGCGGAGACTCGACCGCAGGCTGTTATTCGACGTGGCATTGGCAGCCTTCGCCAGGGCCTGAGCCAGTGCTGACCGCTGGCTCGGCGACAGATGCGCTAGAGACTGGGCCAGCCGGTTCAGTGCCTGCGCCGTAGCCAGCGTCGATCGAGCGTTCGCGCCATTCTTGCTGGTGCCGGGCCGCTTGCCCAGATAGTGCGCGAGTGAGCTGTTCAGCTGTGCCACGGCTTTGGCGTTAACGGGATGAAGCCCTCGAGCAAGCTGGTGAAGCTGTTGCTGGGTGGCAGAGATAGCGCGCAACGAGGCGCGCGTGGTGGCGCTCTTCAGCAGCTGATGTCGTAGCCGGGCGAGAGCGAGATCCAGCTTGCGCATGGCAGACGTCTGCTGCTGTCCCGGCGTCAGATTGAGGTGAAGCTGCGATCGCAGCTGTTGGATTCGATTCGCTGCAGCACGGTGCGCTTTCTGACTGTTGGCCGCAGCTATGGCCGCCGTGGACGCATGCCTGGGAGCCCCATGAGGTCCCAGGGCCAGGCTCGCGCCAAAGGCGAGAGCTGCCGCGAACGTCACTCCGACCTCACGCCGCCGCAGCCACCGGCCCCTGCTGCGTCCCAGAGACAGTCCGTCGATATGGAGCGCCGCATCACGGCTTTGCGCCAGTGCAACCGGAGCATTCGAGGAACGCAGCTCCAACGCCGTCGTGAGACGGTCATCCAGACCAAAGTAAAGATCCGCCATACGCGCGGCTTCCGGTGCCCGCGGCCAGCGTACGATTCCCCATGCTGCTCCCGCAATGACTCCGGCAACCAGACTGAGCAGCGCAACAGACAGAGAGGAAGAGAAACGCCAAATATGCGCCACCACGAGAATCCCCGCTGCGACAGTGGCTCCCAGCGCAAATCCCAGGAGCACGCCGCGGGCGAGACGCGTCAGTCCTATGGCGCGGATGACCGGCCTCAGGGTCCGCCGGACGTCGAGCCGCCGGGTTTGCGGCTCCCGATGTTCTTGCGGGATGGAAGGTGAGAGATTCATGGCTCTTCTCCTACCGTCGGCCAGGGCAGAGCGACGCGCGAAAATGTGTGCAAGGGAGATCGCACCAGGCGAACAGTTGTCAGGATGAGCACGAGTGCGATGGTCACGCAAAGCAGGGCGTAAGCGCCCCACCATGGCAGCTGCCAGGGAAGTCCAAAAGCGTGGTCGATGCTTCCCAGTCCGCCGAGAACGGTTCCGCCGGCATCGGAGGGCAGCGCTGAGAGAAGGGCAATCAGCGGATCGAGCTGAGCAAGAGGCGTCAAT
>DASVZE010000302.1:0-2731 GCA_036391775.1 Chloroflexota bacterium
GCGGCTGGCCACTCGTATAGCTTCACATTCAATCAGGCGGGCACTTTCACCTACCACTGCATGATTCACCCATTCATGACAGGGACGATTACGGTTCAGTCGGCCGGAACAGCTCCGTCGCCGACGGCCACCGGCATAACCTCCGTGATTCCTGCAACGGCGACGCCAATCACCCTGCGCGCGTATCCCGTAAAAGCGCGGGTCGGAGCGGGGCAGATGATGGGGGCGTCTCGCCCGGTCAGCCAGCCCTCCTGGCAGGGTTTCTACGACGGACACAAGGACACGTATTTGAGTACTGACGTGTCGAGCAAAGCGATGGCCACGTCAATGCACGTCAACTTCTCGCCGGGACTCGCCCATATGTCCATGGCTTTCACAGATCCGATGTATTTGGTGGAAGGGCGAGCAGCCGCGAATCAGATCGCCGTCTTCGGCTCACAACCCGGTGAAGCCGACTACTCACCGCTCTGGCACGAGATTGTGGTGCGCTGGAAGGCAGGCGCGCACGCTGTCCTTCTAACGAGTGACAACCAGATCAACTCGTTGCAAAAGAAAGGAAAATTGACCCTTCAGCAGAACCACGTCATTCTCAATTGCCCCATAGTCAAGATATAGCGTGGGATATTCACTGACCTTCTACGTCCAGCAAGCACCTACGCGACGAAAGGATTCGCAATGTCCATTTCAGTCAACCGATTAGTCATCTCGCTACTGGCCGCAGCCGCCTTTTTGGCGGCAGCGGCCGCGGGCCCCGCGGCCGCTGCGTCGCCTCGCTCGCACTCGAACGCTCCGGCGCGCACGACCATGAGTGCCGTGACTATCTCGATCACGCAGACCGGCGGGACTGTCTGGGGAAAGGTGACAGCTACCTACACCTATAAGCACCATCGATCGAGCCGATCTTGCGGCGCTGCCAGCTGTACCTTCCACATTCCCAGGGGCGTCACAATGCATCTCAGTCAGGTGGCAACAAACTCGTCCACGTGGCCGTTCAAAGACTGGACAGTGATCACAGGGCACAAGACGAAAACGATGATGGGCCAGTCAGCCACGGTCAAGGTCACAGGCGCACTCTCGATCACCGCTGTCTATGTCGTGAGCCAGAGCGGATATTCGTCTCCGGGATATTGACCAAATCCTGCCGTCGTGTCTCCAGTCTCACATTCCTCCTTTTTCAGAGGCGGCGCGACCCGTGCGCGCCGCCTCTGCCGTGGAGGCGAGGCCATCGATAAAGAGATCCACGAGTCTCTGGTAACTGGTATCCAGATCGAGCGGTAGCCCAAACGCTCCGGCAGCTTCCAGCGAAACGAAACCGTGAAGTACGCTGCGAAGTGCCCGAACCGCGTGAAGTGCGTCGTTGCCCTGCGGGCCGTAGCCTTCCAGTACGCGAACAACGACTCCGACAACTCGCTCGCCGGCTTGCTTCAGCTCCGCGTCATCCTTTTCCGGTGCCTGAAGGGCGGCTGCGTATAGTCCTGGATGCTGCCGCGCGAATTGCCGGTAGGCATCGGCGATCGCCCTGATGGCGGTGTCCCGCGATCTGCCCACGGCCGCGTCTGCCAGAATATCGTACAGGCGCAGCAGCGCGATAAGACGTAGCTCTCGGCGAAGAGCAGGAAGCCCATCAATGTGCTTGTAGAGCGATGGCGTCCGGACACCAAGGCGCTGGGCGACTTCAGCCAGAGACAGCTCTTGCAGGCCCGTAAACGACGCGTCAGCAACGGTTTCTGCCGTCCGCACCACAGTGAGGCGATCGAGACCGGCTCTACGCGACACGCGAGGCCTCGACACCAACTTTCTTTTCCGCTGCCGCAATCGCCCGATCCATGGCCTGTGCTGGAGACTCGAAAACGCTGCCGTGTCCCACGGCCAGTCTCGCCGGTTGAAGGGCCCGAAGCGCCCGAGCGGATGAAAGGGCTGTTAATTTGTGCCAGGTAGCAATGGCGGGGAAGGGGAACAGTGGACGCATGATCCCCGAGACCGCTATTCCGCCTGCCGTCTGGAATGCGTCGCCCGCGATTAGCGTTCCATCACGTGTGTCCAGAAAAGAGACATGTCCGGGCGTGTGGCCGGGGGAGGCAATGACCTCGAGCGAACCCACACGGTCTCCTGGTACAAGTAATCTGTCTGGCTGGGTCTGTATCGTGACGAACTGGCCACGTAGTTTTGATTGCGGCTCGCCAGGATCAAGAGTCATATCGCCATGTAAAAAGCGAGCGTCTCTGGCAGAGATCGAGACTTCCGCATCGGGAAGTGCTCGGTGAAGCGCGTCGAGTGACCCTACATGATCTCCGTGGGCGTGGGTAAGTGCGACACGTGTAATGGGCAGGCCCAGAGCGCGGGCTGCCTGCAAGATTGATTCAGCGCTCCTGGGCAGCGCCGTGTCGACCAGGGTCAGTCCATCCTCTTCGCGCACAAGATAAGCATTGACGGGAAAAACGTGGGGCAACCGCGTCAACTGAACCAGGTAATCGCCGTATGTCCTCTGTCTCATGTCCCTTTCCTTTCACAGTGCGCCTAGATAATACTAATAGCATATTAGCTAATTACAATAGCCAATGCAAGCGGATTTTGAAGACCCCGGGCGTAACTGCTACGGGAGAGGGCCATTGAGGAGATAGGAAACTGTTCCCCACCATGACCCGTGCGTTGACCAGCCAACTTTCCGGGTGGGATACTGATCTCGGCGCGCGGGCGTTACGCGGAAGTCAATCGTACGCCGGCCGACACG
>DASVZE010000303.1:0-1934 GCA_036391775.1 Chloroflexota bacterium
GCGACGGTAGTGGACTTATCTTCGGCGGCATCAGCCATGGTCTCGCCATCGACGACAGCACCTTCTACAACAACGTGCCGCTGGGATCGAGCTACATTTCGTGGCTCACCGTTCCGTCCGGTCCTCTGAATACGCCCACGCAGACTTCTTTTGGAGGACTTGGTTTTGACTTCCTTCCAGACGTCTATTTTGGGGGCGTGTTCGCACAGTCGAGCCTCACATCCGGAACACTCACCTCTACCGCACCACCGAGCAGCAAGCCGGGACCCGTCAATATAAAGATGGAATTCTCCAACGGTAGCGAGGGTTTCAAAGCATGGGGTTTTACCTACGGCCCCTGGATTCAGGTCGCGGATGGTTCCGGCGCCGATGCGAGTGGCGGGGCAAGTGCCTCGATCGTCGGCATGGGGCTGGGAACCGACTCTTCCAAGGTACAGGTTTCCGTTGGCGGCACATCGGCTCAGGTGACGGGAATCACTCAACTCTCCGTCTCTTCAGGCCTCATGCCTATCTACCCTTATGCAAGTTCCATAGTTACCTACGTCGTGCCCCCGGGCCTCCCGGGTCTTGCCGACATCGTGGTGACAACACCTGACGGTAACAACACGCTACAGGGTGGCATGCGCTACAGCCAGATCGAAGACTACTCTTCGGCGGATACGTTGACGGCCGTACTCTATGACCGCACCAGGAATCGCCTGTATCTCACAGCCGGTGATCACATCGACCTTTTCAATCTGGCCACCAGTACATTCGGCGCTCCCATCACTCCTCCGAACCTGAATGGGAAATCGGGCTTCGCCGGTCTGGCGCTGACTCCGGACGGTTCGAAGTTGCTGGTCACAAACCAGACAGATGGATCGCTGGCCGTCGTCAATCCCGACTCCCCGAGTTCGGCCACCGTCGTCTCAGTCGTCTCACCACAGATAACGCCCTCGTGCATCCTTGGTCCATGGAAGGTGGCTGCAACGAGTGATAATCGCGCCATCATCGCTCTCTTGGCTTCCCCCTCTGGCTGTACTGGCGGCGGCATGTACGCCGTGAACCTCGCCACCGGCATCAGCACACCTTTCAGTGGCGGTAACTCCTGCGGAGATGGGGAAGCTTTCGCCAGCCGTGATGGAAGCAAACTGGTCATATCTCCCCCGCAGGGCTCTCCCTGTCTCTACGATGTGGCAACTGGTTCGTCGGTGCCGTTTGGGTCGGGATATGCCACGACGACCGCTATCGCGGGCGACGGTACTTTTGCCCTCTCCACTGCCTATTCCAGTTCGTGGGACATTGCCGATGCGAGCGGCTCCGTCGTAGGCCACAGCTCCGTCCTCGACGTGCTGGCTGCCGGTCTCGGCATGAGTTCCGCCGCCATGAACGACAGTGGCAGCCTGATGTACCTCGCCAATGCAGTCTCGAATACCCCGGAAGGCACAAAATCGTCAGCGTACGTCGACGTCATCGACGCCCATCATTCGGACGTTCGCTCCCGGATACGACTCTCCGAGAATATCCAGTCCGTCATCACGCCTATGGCGGTCGATCCCAGCGACGCTCGCGTATTCCTCATCACCGACAAAGGACTGACCGTGATCACCGTTTCCGGTGTGCCGCTTTCGCTCGCCAGCGTGACCCCTGGCTCGGTCACGGTCGGAACCGTGATTTCTGTTCGTGGCAGCGGCTTCCAGCCCGGCATGACGGCAAAAGTAAATGGGATTCCCGCATTGGTACTCGTGACCGACTCTCAAACCGCGCAAGTGACGGTTCCCTCCGTAAGTACCGGAGCCGCCATGTTGTCGGTTACCAACCCGGACGGACAAACCTATTCTCTCGAGGCGGCGTTCCGGGTGAATTGAAGATTGGGCCCCGTTCTTTCCAAGGACGGGGCCGCTCAACCGGCCACGAATTCCTCGCCCGAAGTGCCCGACAGCGATTCACGCATG
>DASVZE010000304.1:0-1926 GCA_036391775.1 Chloroflexota bacterium
TGCCGGCTGAGGTCAGTCGGTCCACAACCGTTCGGCCGTATTCAAGATGCTTCTCAGTAGAAACGGGAATGACCACGGCTTGAACGGGAGCAAGCCAGATAGGGAAGGCACCGCCAAAGTGCTCGATCAGCACGCCGAAGAAGAGGAGGCGGGAGCGGTCTCGGTGCGGCTTCGTTCAGGTGAGGAAATGCGAGGTGTATCTCTGGAGGACTTCATCACACGCATCACGTCGGAGATAGCCGAACGCTCCACAGAGGTACCAGTCTCTGTCTAAGGTGAGACTTCGGACTTAGAAAGGGCGCGT
Organism: Chloroflexota bacterium; assembly: GCA_036391775.1. Taxonomy (GTDB): domain Bacteria; phylum Chloroflexota; class UBA5177; order UBA5177; family UBA5177; genus DASVZE01. Next base: position 305 of record DASVZE010000304.1, read on the forward strand.
TTATGCGCTGTCGGCCGATCAGTAAGATCCACATCACATGTCCACTCTTACTCGCCGCGCCGGCGACCTACAGTTTTTCCTGGCCTCCCTGCTGTAGCGAGTGGGCAGCCAGAGCTTTCACATCCACCAGCCGGCGGCTCTGCACCGCGCTTTGGGCAGCTTGCGCGGCGCCTGTTTTCGAGCTCAAACCATCGGCCAGAACCACACCGTCGACTCCGGCCGGCACTTTGAAACCGAGCAGCTGCTCGATGGTCGGTGCCACATCGACCAGCTTGGCAGGGAAATGCGATATACCGTGGCGAACTCCGGGACCGGCGATGACCAGTGGGATATGCTGCACGCCCCAGGAAAAGCCCCCATGCGTTCCCCAGAGCTTGCGTCCCTTGACAGTTAGCCCGGTCGTGTCCTCTCCGTACGGAAGAAGAATGTCCGGACCGGTCGGACCCGCTTCGGTATCGGCTAAATCCAGGTAAGCTTGAAGCAGAGAGTGTGGCATATGAGTGGTGCTACCCGGCTCGGGCGCGAAAGTACTGGGGGAGTTGCGGTACAGTGCCCCTTCAATGCCGGCAAAGTGCTTTGCCGCCATGGTCGTTGCGAGAGATTGTGCCTGCTGTGGCTGCTTCAGCCAGATGGAGCCCAGAGTGATGCGGTACTCCTGATCGAGCTGGGCAATACCCGCTGCCCGAACAGTGTTGTACATGGGATGGATGGGAACGATGTGGCGGTTCGAGGCCATGCCGTGATCCGCGGTGACCACAAAGATGGTACGGTTCAGAATTCCAAGCTTCTGGTACTCGTCGACCACGCGCCCTATAGCCCAATCATCCCCTCGCACGACCGTCCTCATGTGACCGGGATCTCGCATTGCACCATAGTAGTGACCGCCGATATCGGCGCCCGGCAGATTGATCAAAAGCGCACGCGGCCGCAGCGTCTTTGCGAACTGTACCGCGAGTGATGAGGCAAACGCGTCTTGATTCTCGATGGCGGAATCGCCCACCACCGATTGGTAGTGGCTACTGGGTGGCGGGGGGTTGGGTCCAATTGATACCGGCCGGAATTTGCCCTTCGCGTCGTCCTTGCCGTAGAGCACAAAGTCGGCGCCGGTGCCCATAGTGGCTGCAGCGTAATACTTTTCGCCGCTCACGCTGACTACCAGGTCGTTGCGGTTACGCTGATGGATGAGGTCGGAGATCGTCGGCACTCCGCTTTGTTCGATCAGGCGGGAGAGATTCCCGGCGATAATCTGACGTAGATCGGTGGGCCAGAACACGAATCCGCCGTTAGTTGGATCACGCCATCCAAATCCCACCACGCCATGTTTGCGTGGATACACACCGGTCGCGATGGTGGCATGTCCGGTCGGGGTTTCCGATTCCATCTGCCCCACCCATGCCGTGTCGTACGTCATGCCACGTGCCATAAGCGCGCGCAAGTGATGCATCGGCGCCAGCGTCTGGTAATCCGGACGGAACCCATCCATGACGATCAGGACCAGATACGGTGAGCTGTTGTGCGCGGCCCTCGCCTGGCGAATCGATGGACTCAATACAATGGCAAGTACAGCCAGGACGGCGGCTGACAATCTTCGTAGCACGAAACGAGAATAACACGACCGGATC
>DASVZE010000305.1:0-2032 GCA_036391775.1 Chloroflexota bacterium
GTCCGCCGTTCCCACCATTCACGGACACGTCGCGCACCGGTCTGTACGCGGTGCAGGCCATTAAACAATCTCTCAAAGACCAGCCAACGGCGACCGGTGGGCTCTCGGCCGCCTTTGCCGTGAACTTCTTTCCCGCTCGTCCGGCTCCGGCTGGCGGACCGCCAACGATACACAGCGGTCAGGTACAGCCCGGCCAGACGCTCACCGCATCGATCCCCATCAGTGTTGTGTGGACGTTCGAGCTGCTGGCTCTGGCAGTTCTGGCCGTAGAGTGGTGGATCGCGTTTCGAGGGATGCGGCTGGCATGATTTCCTTCGTCATACCGCTTGCTCTCCTGCTGGCCATCCCGCTCCTGGCGCTCACCTTCTTCTCTGTGCGGCACGCCTACGCCAACCTGAGTCGCAGGCGAATGAGAGTGGCGCTGGCCATACGTCTGATGATCCTGACTGCCCTTGTCCTCAGCCTGGCCGGCACTCGTCTGCGTCTACCCCAGAACCACCAGTCGTCGATATTTGTTGCCGACCTCTCGGCCAGTGATGCGGGGCAGCGCAGCACGGCACAGACGGACATCAATCAAGCCGCGGTTCAACGGCCGGGCGGCGACACACTCGGCGTCGTCTCCGTCGGCCGCCAGCCGGTCGTGGAACAGCCCGTGTCGGCACTGACGGGATTCGGAGCATTTCAGTCAGCAGTCGATCCTCAATACACCAATTTGGCCGGGGGCCTCGACCTGGCGAATGCACTTCTCCCGGCCGGGTACCAGCACCGGATCGTGCTGGTAAGCGACGGGCAACAAAACGTCGGCGACGCGCTGGCGGCAGCGAAGTTGCTGCACTCTCAGGGAGTGCGGCTCGACGTGCTCCCGCTGCACATTCCAGTTGGGGCAGAGGTTCGGGTGGATCGGGTGGATGTGCCGTCCCAGCTTCGCCCGCGCGAGAGCTTCCCGCTGTCCGTGGTGGTGCACTCGACCGTCAATACCACGACCGGCATCACTATTTACCGCGACCGCACGCTAATCGGCAGCGTTCAGAAAACGCTGCACCCGGGAAACAACGGTTTCGTCTTTCAGCAGAGCCCGCTCAGTTCCGGTTCGTATACCTATAAGGTAGAGATCACACCGGCCAGGGACACGCAGCCAGAAAACAATCAGGGCTCTGCCTTTACAACTGTCCAGAGCACTCCTCGGGTGCTGGTCGTCGCCGGTGATCCGGCGGAGGCCGGCAATGTGATGGCCAGTCTGAAAAGTACCGGCATCCAGGCCGACCTGAAAAAGCCTGCCGGCACCACGCCGGACATCACGTTTTTGCAGCGCTATGCCGCGGTCATCATCGTGGATACGTCTGCGGATGAGCTAGGGGCCTCACTCATGGCGCAGCTCGTCTCTTACGTTCGAGATCTGGGTCACGGTCTGGTGGTCATCGGTGGCCAGAACGCATACAGCATGGGCGGATACGGTCAGACGCCGCTGGAGCAGGTTCTGCCGGTCAGCATGGATCTGCCCAAGCGTCAGAATCAGCCCACCACGGCCGTCGCGCTGATCATCGAGAGCCTGGAAGAAGACACTCAGGTCAATATCTCGAAAGAAGCGGGCAAGAACGTGGTGGGTCTACTCGGCCCGCAAGACCAGATAGCGGTCAGTGATGCACCCTTCGACGGCTCTGCGGGATGGGTCGTGCCATTGCAGCACGTGACCAATAAGTCGAACATCGGCGCGGCTATCGATCGCATGATTCCGGGCGATCCTGAGAGCTACACCCCCATGCTGCAATCAGCTTACGAAGCCCTTAGACACTCGAATGCAAAGACCAAACACATCATCCTGCTGGGTGATGGAGATGCCGAAGATCCCTCCTATCAACAGCTGGTCGAGGGTATCCATGCCGGTGGTGTGACGGTCTCCACGGTCAGCACCAACGGTCTGGGACGGAACGACTTCCAGACGATGAAGGACATCGCGAGCTGGGGAGGCGGTCGCAACTACATCGCGAACGACCCATCCAAGATACCTCAAATCTTTTTGCGCGAGACACGC
>DASVZE010000306.1:0-7165 GCA_036391775.1 Chloroflexota bacterium
ATGTACAACCTGGTCCAGCATGAGCCGTTCAAGCCGTATGTCCATGGCCTGGTACTCAGCGTCGCCTACGCGGATCCGGTACCGAAGAACATGGACTGGTCGAACGTCTCCATCAGCAAGCATTGAAGAGGTTACGGCAACGCCAATCCAGCTGTTGTGGAGCTAAGCCACCGTTGCAATACACTCGATTTCATGTGTTTTTATGGCCCAAAATCGTTGATTGCAAGCCAAAAATAGGCGGTCCAAACTTGACCGGGAGGTCCTGCTGCAATAGAATTAGGACAGATGTTCCACTCGGCGCAGTGAAGGGAGGACCTCAGCCATGACGACGAACATTCAGCACCCTGTCACACCGGCCGATGTAACTTTTACCGACCAGGAGACTCGCGCGCTGGAGGCTTTGCGCACCCGGTTTCAGCAAGACCATGATCTCTTGAGCGAGCGCGAACGGGCCCACCTGCGTTTCTTGCGCTGGCTGGTTGACTCTGGTCGTGTCGCGCTCTGACCGGAGAGAGGACAGATAACGATTCCTATCCCACCTGGTCTTCCTGCTCCTCCGCCTTCTTGGCGTTCTCGACGATATTTCCCGGCTGATTGACGATGCCCTGGACGGCCACGCGCCACTTGGGCGTGTGCCGGAGAAGCCACTCCAGGTCCATGGCGAAGTGTTTGAACTCTTCTTCCTGGGCGTTCTCCATGATCGAGCGGGCATCGGCGTCCTGCTCCACGGACATGCGTTGCTGGTACCAGTTGATGGCGTCGGCTTCTTCGGTCAACGAGACGATGACACGGGCAAAGCTGCGGACTTCCTGGCTCAGCTCGTTGGCCGGCTCGTGATACTGCTCAAACGGCATACGATGATCTCCTCTGTCTTGATAGTGTGTTAACCGATCTCGACGGTCTCGCGGATAAAGCCCTCGGTTCGCCCCAGGGCAACGCCGTACACCGCATGTGCGCCGATCATGATGATGGTGCGCTCTTTACTGTCGTCGTCCGGTGCGGGGTATAGACCGACCAGTGGTAGCGCGCCCAGGTAATTCAGCGCCCAAAATGCCTCGCCGAACATCAAGCCTGCCGCCTCACGGTTGGGTGGCAGGAAGCGCCGAACCAGAGAGTAGGCGACCCCGGCCGCCACTCCATAACCCACATGCGCCGGTAACCAAGCCGCGCGCATCACAGGCTCCGAATCTGTCTTGCGTCCCGCGTTCTGCGTGATCTGCTTGGGTGGTGGCGTTCCCATCCAGCCGAACAGCTTCCCCAGTCCCATAAAGGCGCTCATGAAGGCGGTCGCCACAAGTCCACCCAGTGCGCCCGGCAGAATGTGTTTTTTCCAGAGTTCAGGCATGTCCATAGCGTTACCTCTTCGGTTTTCTTCCAGGCATGCGTCCGACACGGCAGGTTCCGTGCCTCTTCCATACTGCACGAATTCCACCCGGGACACGCGTTGCGGCGCCTACCACCATTGCCCGGTGTTTCGTACCCGTCAAATCGAAGCCTGCCGCATATTCGAACGCCGGGCCAACTGGTTGCTCCGCACCCAAGCGGTGACAAAGCGCCACGCGACGCCGGAAGCGCGGAGGCAGGTACTTTGGGCAGGATGGTATGCATACCCTGCGTCTGCCACCTTAGAGGCGGCACACCTCTTGCAGATACCGCGTGGTGACTACATCACAATATGATATGTACCCCTTTGCTGGATGGAGAGCGTTGGCATGAACGTCGTTACCGGTGGGAATTTTTTGCTGGGCGTCAACTACTGGCCCAGGCGCAAGGCCATGTATTGGTGGAAGCGCTTCGATTTGCCGGAGGTGGACGAGGAATTTGCGCAGATCGCCGAATGGGGCCTGCAAGCCGTGCGCTTCTGTCTCCTGTGGGAGGACTTCCAGCCGGCGCCTGATCTGATCGATACCGAGCAGCTCAACCGACTGGTCAAGGTGATGGACGCGGCTCAGAAGCATGGGCTGCGCGCTATTCCGACCCTTCTGGTCGGGAACATGAGTGGGGCTATCTGGCTGCCGCTTTGGGTCTACTCGAACGAGACGCAGCCGGGAAAACAGTTGCAGATAAGTGACGGTCGATACGTTGATCGCAGGCTACGGTCTCCATTCGATAATCCCACCATGCTGCGGGCCGAATGGCGCCTGGCCCGGCAGGCTGCCGCCGTTGTGGCCAACCATCCGGCGTTGCATAGCTGGGATCTGGCCAACGAGATCGACGAGGCGCTGGTGCCCGACAGCCCCGACGCCGGGTGGCTCTGGGCCTGGTGCCTGAGCGAGGCCATCCGCTCCGCCGACGACGATGTGCTCATCACCTATGGCGCCCATTCTCTCTCCCTGACGACCAACGGACTCACCCTTCCTGCCATCACACCCTCGCTCGACTACCTGTCGATGCACGCGTATCCCTTCTATGCCGGCATGGCGCGTGATCCCCTTGATCCGGAGTGGGCGCCGTTTCTCACCGTCCTGACGGCACAGCTGGGCGATAAGCCGGCCATGATGCAGGAGTTCGGCGTGTGTACCGCGCCGCCGGGAGAACCCACGCACGAGATTCAGGACGTTTTCCTGGGAGACAAAAAGGAGCAGGTGATGGCGAGCGAGGACGATGCCGCGCAGTACTACGCCGCTGTGCTCGACCGCTTATGGGAGGTTGGAGCTCTGGGTGCTCTGGCCTGGGACTACGCCGACTATACGTCCGACCTCTGGACACTGCCACCGCTGGACCGGGCAATCCGGGAACGGACCTTCGGCATCTTTCGGGCCGATGGCTCGCCCAAGCCTGCTGCGGAGGTGCTGCGCCGCTTCGCCACCGAAATGAAAAACGGCGAGCTGGAACACCGGCTCGGCGCGCAGGGCGCCAAGGCTGTCCCACTCGACGTCGATGCCCCGGCGTACTACCAATCGCCCCTGCAGTCCCTGGGGGCGATGTACACGCGATACCTGGAGCGGATTCAACAAACAGTGGCGGCCGGAGGACAGCATCATGGTAACTCTCTTTGATGAGCAGTATTCTCGGCGCGATCTGGAACGTCTGACCGGCCGGACAGACCAGATCGGCGGCATTACGCCGCTTGAGCTGGCCGATGGCCGGGCCCGTAGCGTACCCGCTCTGAGATTCGATACGGGGGCCGGCCTTTCTTTTACTGCCCTGGCCGGCCGGACTCTCGACCTCGCTCATGCCCACTTCCAGGGCATCCCTCTCTGCTGGCGCTCGCTGAACGGAGATGCGGCGGCTTCCTTCTACGATCCCACGGGAGAGCGCTGGCTGCGCATGTTTTTCGGCGGCCTGCTCACCACCTGTGGACTCACCAATTTTGGACCGCCGGGGGAGGACAGCTACGGCGCATTCGGACTTCATGGACCGGTGAACTGCCTGCCGTCTGAAGACGTGCGCTGGAGCGAGCGCTGGGAGGGTGATGAGTGCATCCTCGAGGTCGAGGGCACAACCAGGCAGACCCGCGTTTTTGGCGAGGACCTGTGGCTGCATCGCCGCATCAGCACCCAACTGGGCTCCCGGTCTCTGCGCATCCACGACATAGTGATCAACCACGGGTTTGAGCGGCAGCCCCACATGATCCTCTACCATTGCAATCTTGGCTTCCCCATTCTTTCTCCCGGTGCTGAGCTTTACGTTTCTCACCGGGAGATGCGGCCGCGTGACGGCGAGGCGGTCAAAGGAATCGACGTCTGGAACATGGTCGAGGGGCCACAGCCCGGCTTCAAAGAGCAGGTATTCATTCATCAGCCTGTGCCCTGTGACGATGGGCGCGCGGCTGCTGTTCTGATCAATCACGCACTTCCCGGTGATGGACTGGGTCTCGCGGTGCGCTTCGATCCTCAGCAGCTACCGGCCATGATCCAGTGGCGCATGCTGGGTGAAAGCACCTATGTCATGGGACTGGAGCCGGCGAACTGCCCGACGATCCAGGGACGCGTGGAGGCAGCGAGACGCGGCACATTGCCTTTTCTTGATGCCGGCGAAAGCAGACAGTACGAGATCGAATTCGTCGTCTTACCGGACCGTCGTGAGGTCGAGGAGATGGTGGCGATGATCGAGCAGGCTAATCAGAAGCACGGCACGACGGTACAGCGCCGGCCGGATACCGGTTGAAGCGGCGCACGTGATCAGGATCAAAGGCTGTCATCAGCCGCTTGATACGACGGACACAGGTAGGACGGAGTGAAGGAAAGAAGAAGTGATCAAAAGGTGAGCGTTGCAACGGGAATGGGATCGAGTGGCCATGTCGCTCTCTATGAAGTTCCGGACACAGAGCTTGCGGTAGGAAGTACGTTGGGCGGTCCAAAGGTGACCGCCACGATCAAAGCGAGCGGTGCTATCGAGAAGGTCTTCGGCGTTGATTGCGGCGCCGTTCTGATCGGTACCGTGCTTCTCCGGCACTACGACGCCGTGACCGGCATGTACCTCTCTCAAGACCGGCCGGGCAGGTTCTACATTTACCCGGAGCGCCAGGAGCATCGCTACGCACTGACGAACGGTATCCAGATGCACGAAACCGTCTTTGTGCTGAGTACACAGTCGAGCTGGGAGGATTCGGTCGATCCTCCCGCCGTGTACCAGTGGATCGAGCTGACCAACCCGACGGACCGGACCGTCGAGCTGATGATCTATGCCCACGCCGATCTGCGTGGAGACACGGCGCATGACGTCGAGGTTCGATTCGACAGGCGCCTCGGTGCTCTGGTGGCCTGGAACCGTTCCAGTCCCGAGCAGGCCCGCGTATTTGGCTGCTCGCAGCACGTTGAAAGCTTCGAAACCACGCTTGACTATGCCAAGGCGATCGCGGAAACGTGTCCTGGCCCGCTCTCCAATAAGACAAAGGCACCACTCGATCCGCTTGGCTCGCTGCAAACCCGTTGCCGGGTCGAGCCCCAGCAGACGGTCCGCTTTCACTACCTGGCCGCGCTGGGAAACGGGCGCCACGGGGCGATTGGCGCCTATCGGGCGTGTCCCGATGCCGAGACGGCGCTGCGCCGTACGACCGAGTACTACGGCGAGATGACGGACCGCGCCGTCGTCGTCTGTCCCGACCCCAACGTCAATCGGGGCGTCCTCTGGTCCAAGGCAAATATGCTGCGCGTCCAGACTCAAGCGCCCACCGGCTGGTGCTTCACCAACGATCCCACACGCTCCAACAACAGCGTGGGGCGCGACACCGCCTGGTTCGCCTTTGGCGCCGACTATTTGAATCCGGCATTTGCTCGGGAGTCCTTGCTCGCCTATGTACGCCTCCAGGAACGGAACGGCAAGATCATCGAGTACTACGACATCCGGAACGGCAAAACGGAGGATTACGGGCTCAACATAAACGACAACACGCCATTACTGATCATGGCTCTCTGGCACCATTACAACGCGACCGGAGATGAAGGATTCCTCAAGGAGGTGTATCCCGCTGCGGCCAAGGCGGCCCGCTACATCCTGTCGCAGCGCAACGAGCAGGGTCTGGTGTGGTGCACGGCGACCGGCACGTCGGACTGGGGAATCGTGGGCTGGCGTAACGTGATCCCCAATTACCGCTTGTCGGGCGCTACCACGGAAGTCAACTCGGAGTGCTATGCCGCGCTCAAGACCATCTCGCATATGGCGCGGGTGCTGGACAAGCATGAGGACAGCGAGACGTTTGATTGTGAGGCCGAAACGCTCAAAGACGCGATTAACCGGCATCTGTATAACTCGAACAACGGTCTGTATTTGCTCAACATCGACCTGGATGGTAATCCGCGGAGCGATGTGACCTCCGACCTGGTTTTTCCCGTGATGTTCGATGTGGCGCCGGACGACGTGGCGGCAGAGATCATCGGCCGCCTGAGCAACGAAGCCTTCTGGACGCAGGCAGGCATCCGCACCACGCCACGGGACGCTCCCAACTACACGCCGAATAATGGCTGGGGCCTCTTGGGCGGCGTGTGGGTCGGCGTCTCCTTCTGGTACGCATTCGCCGCGGCCAAGTATTCACCGAGCTTTATGGCGCACGCTCTGAGCGTGTCCTTCGAGAACTACTCCAGCGATCCGAGGCGCAACAACACCGTACCAGGTCAGTTCTCCGAGTGGCTGCACGGCGAGACGTTGGTCAACGAGGGCATGATGCTCTCTCCCTGGTTTCCGCCGCGCTATCTCTGGGCCGCGGTCGAGGGTGTGGCCGGCTTCAGCTCTTTTCAGGGCTCGCCCACGGTCGATCCCAGGCTTGCTCCAGAGTGGAAGTGGCTCGCGGTACAAAACCTGCCGTACCGAGATCAGAGGCTGACATACTTCGCCGCTCGCATGCCCGACGTGCATGTGTATACGAACTTTGTCTCGTCGGCCAACCCGGGGCCGTACATCACGTATGAAGAGGACATTTCGAGCCGAATGGAAGCGATCGGCGATTCGCTGTGCAGGGTTGGACTTCGCCACGGACAGAATCTGCTCCTCTTCGTGGGCAATACGGCGGAGCGCACCACGACGACGTCGCTCCGAGTGCGCGATCACCTGGCCGGTTCCTATCGCTGCCGTACCTATAACAGCCTCTTTGGGAGGTGGATGGAGCATGACCAACGGATCTCGGCCGATGAGATCGGCCGCGGCATGAGCGTGAAGCTGGAGCGCAAGGGTTTTTGCGTCCTGGATCTCCAGCAGGAGGTATAGAGTCTTGAAACAGCCACAGAGAATCGTGATCCTGGGCGCAGGATTCGCCGGCGTAGGCGTGGCGCGAGAGCTGATAAAGCAGTTTCCCGAAGCGGACGGTTGCCGTATCACACTGGTCGACCAGAACAACTTCTTCCTCTTTACCCCGATGCTGACCGAGGTGATCGGCGGTGAGGTGGACGAGAACAGTATTGTGACTGCTGTCCGCAGTCTTTCCCCCCGCGTGACCTTCGAACAGGGCCGCATCGATCGGATCGACGCCGCGGCAAAGTCGGTCACCATCACCGTGGGAGATGGCGAGCCGGGCGTGCCGGCGACACAACGGGTCTTGCAGGCCGATCACATCGTGGTGGCTCTCGGCTCGGTCACCAATTTTCACAACATCCAGGGGCTGAAGGAGTATTCCCTCACCGTCGACACCGTGGAGGATGCCGTCACGATTCGGAACCGCGCACTGGCATTGATGGAACGTGCCGACGAAGAGCCCGACGCGGGAATCCGGCGTGAGCTCCTTACCTTT
>DASVZE010000307.1:0-3398 GCA_036391775.1 Chloroflexota bacterium
CGTGGCGGTCTCATACCAGTTCGGCGCGCCGCCAGAGGCAACGGCGAAGGCGTTCATTCGCTGGACGAACTCGGAGGCCGGCGTGGCGAACAGAACGATGAATACGGTGGCGAAGCACAGGATCGTGCCCCAGAAGATTACGTGCTGGAAGCGCACATAGTTCTTGAAGCCACTGACAAGCAAGACGAGCGAGATCAGGGCGTTGAGGATGCTCACGATGATGATGCCGGTCCCGGTCGTGAACCATACACCAATGCTCGAGAGCGTGGCACTGCCCATCGTGGCGCCCAGGCCCAGGAACAGCGGAGCGAAGCCGAGGTACGAAACGAGCCAGCCCGACAACGCCACCCACTGCAAAATCCAGATGACGAAACCGGACATCACGACCGTGAAGGCGGTACCGCCACCGAACACGCGGCTTTGAAAAACATAATCGCCGCCGGACCGAGGGAGAGCGGTGGAAAGCCATACGTATACGAATGCGATCGGTATCTCGATCACCATCGCCAGAAGTATGCCCCAGACCAATCTACCGCCCGGAAGCGCGCCGGGCGCCCACAGGTAGGTCCAGGGGAAGATCAATCCCATCGTCAGGATGTTATAGACGAAGGCCGAGTACGGCGACATGACCCGTACGAGGCCCGATGCCTTTCTGGTAAAGACTTCCGGTTTTGCCGCTGCTGTATCCATCTTCATCTCCTTTGGAACGAGACTTGTCCAAAATCAATGTACAAGAAGCGTGCATGCATACGACCAAGCGTGCTGCCTTGCTCCTTTGGCGCCGACTGGTTACGCATCCGTCATTGGCAACCTCCGCGTATCATCCCTTCAAAATAATACCATTGACCATCCCGGTCAGTTCATTGCCTCTACTGACAAAGCCCCACCGCCTGACCAAACAAAAACACCTGGCAGCCGCGAACAGGGGCTGTCAGGTGCCGGCAGGAGCAGCGGCCGCGACCAGGATCTGAACTCCGTGCGACTCAAGTAATTCGATAGCCGAGCGATCAAACTCCGTGTCGGTAATCAGCTTGTCGACCTCTTCGATGGCCGCGATCTGGAAGTTGGAGACCACGCCCCACTTGCTATGGTCTGCGACGACGATGATCTCGCCCTTTGTATGCTTGATCATTTGCCGGATCACCTCGGCTTCGGCATTCGAGGGCACGGTGCAACCGTGCCGCGCGCTCATGCCGTCCACACCGAGGATGCACTTGGTGGCATAAACCTGCCCCAGGTTGTCCATGGCGAAACGACCGGCCAGCGAGTTGGAACGCGGCTGGAACTCTCCACCGACCAGGTAATACTGGAAACCCGGCTCCCCCACTTCGAGAGCGCCGCTCAGGTTGTTGGTAAAGATGCTGATGCTGGGATCTGCGCGCGTGTGGCGGATGACCTGCGTGGTCGTCGTCCCGCTGTTGACAAAGACGATGTCATCCTTCTCGATGAGGGAAGCCGCCAATGCGCCGATACTGCGCTTCTCTTCGGGATAGGCCTGTGCCCGCTGTTGATAGCCTGGCTCGAAGATCACGCGCTGGCTGAGGATCGCGCCGCCATGGGTGCGCTCGAGAATTCCCTCCTGTTCGAGCCACTCCAGATCACGCCGCACTGTTGCCTCGGAAGCCTCGAGGATGTCGCACAAATCTGCCGTCCTGGCAATCCGGTTAACTGCCAAGTATTCCTGGATTCGATCTCGTCGCTGAGCCGGGATCAGAGATTTGCTCATCAGGGTGGTTGTGATATTCTATTCTTGAAGGAAAATGAGTGCTTCAACTCGGTATTATAGTGGAATTTGCACGAATTTGCAAGTTTATGAGTTTTCGGCTATAATCCCGCTCATGTTTTTTGTGGTGCAATTATCTTATCGGGGTGCCATTCAAGCTTTTCCCCACGAGCCCAAACTTTATAATTGAGGCCCACGGGGCCGCCGGACGTTAGCTATTCGCGTCCCGGGCCCTCGAGTTCGTACCCATCCTGTTAGACAATGGAGCAAGACATGCCCAGTCAGATCGGTATGGCCGAACAAAGTCGCGAGGAGCGCGACAAGTTTGAGAACGAGCTCAAGCGCATCATCAAGGCGAGCGAAGAGGCGGGCGTATTGCTGCGGGTCATTGGCTCGCTGGCATTCCAGATGCACTGTCCGAAATATGGTTATCTGCAGCAAGCCATGGGACGGGCGTACACAGATATCGACTTCGCCGGGTACGGCAAGCAGACCAAACGCGTGCAGGAAATGATGGCGAAACTTGGTTACGTGGATAACCAGGAGGTCTTCATCGTTTCGGGCGGGGGACGGTCCATCTTCGACCGCGCGGAGATCGGTTTGCATATCGATGTCTTCTGGGAGAAGCTCGACTTCTGCCACGTGATCCGGTGGACGGACCGGCTCGAGGTGGACTCGCCGAGCATCCCGTTGGCAGAGATGCTGCTGGAGAAGATGCAGATCGTGCAGATCAACGAGAAGGACATCATCGACACGATCATGCTCCTGCTGGAGCACCCTCTGGGTGATATCGACAAAGAGACGATCAATATCAAGCGCATCTCGGCGCTGTGCGCAGAAGACTGGGGCCTGTGGCGCACGACCAGCATGAACCTGGGCAAGGTCCGCACGCTCGCGCAGACCTACGACGTGCTCACACCCGAACAGAAGGCCGCCGTCGAGACACAGGTCCAGAAGGCGCTCACGCGGATGGACGCGGAGCCCAAGTCGCTCGCCTGGCGCGTTCGCTCACGCGTGGGCGATCGGGTCAAGTGGTACAAAGAAGTCGAAGAAGTTGAGTGACCAAAGGAGCGACCGATGACCAAACTCGTACGTGACCTAATGCACCGCGGCCTGATCACCTGCCGCCAGAATGCGGCGCTGGGACAGGTCGCCGTACTGCTCGCGCAAAACCATGTCCACTCCCTGGTGGTCGTGGACCGTGACTCGCGCCCGCTGGGGCTGATCTCCGACACCGACCTGCTCGCAGGCGAGTGGCTCTCGCAGGACAATGAGAGCCTGACTACCATGCGCAAATTGTGCGCCGGCGACCTGATGTCATATCCCCTGCTGACCATCGAGTCGGACGCGCCGCTCAGCGAAGCGGCCAAGCTGCTCATCGAGAAGGATGTCAACCGGCTGGTGGTGATGGAGAACGGCAAGGCAACGGGCCTGATCGCCGGCTCGGACTTCGTGGCCAGCATCGCGCGAGCCGAGCAGATCAACCGCAATTCCGTCGCCGACGTGATGTCGGACGCCATCATGGTGTGCCGGGACAAGACGCCGGTCGCATCGGTGGCACGCACCATGACCGCCGCACGCTATCGCTCGGTGGTAGTAGTAGACCCAAGGGGCAAACCCATTGGCGTGGTCAGCGAGCGGGACCTCATCCCGCTGATCAAGAACGGCAGCATCG
>DASVZE010000308.1:0-2659 GCA_036391775.1 Chloroflexota bacterium
GATCACAGATCCAGACGGCAATGCGTTATCGCTGATCGAGGTCTTCACGAATTCCGAGAATTAACACGGAAGTCGTACGGGCGCCCTGCCCACTCTGGATCTACCGTACCCGACCACCGAAGAAGACCTGGATTTCTTCTATCCTGCCATCGCACACCGTGGTGTATTCGGTGTTGCGGTATCGCTCTCCACTCTCCAGCTCGTACTCGTACAGGAGGAACACGCCGTCCGCGCCCGCGCTGACCAGCTCCAGAATCTCCTGCGAGGTCATTCGGCTCGCGGTGGGGAAGCACCGTTGCATGAATGCTTCTTTGTCGATGTGATCATCTTGCGGACTGGTAAACGAGAAGTCATCAGCAAGCAGCCGCTCGGCCGTGTCCCGGTCTTGGGCACGATAGGCGTTGAACGATGCTCGGACTATGTCGGTGTTGGACATGGAGCCTCCTGGAAATCTTTCGATGCTCTGCGCGACGTAAGGAGCCGCACGCTCTGACTTAACCTTGCTACCTACCTACGAAGGTGGAGTCTGTGTAGCTATTCCAGTAGATCAAACAATGCCCGCAATAGATAGCGGGGCAGTGACAGGATTTCGTCCACGTGTCTCCGCAGCGCATCCTCAAGAGTAACGATGCCCAGGCGTTTCAGGGCGTTCTCGGTTCCGGCCAGACGATTCAACGCAGCTGCGACAGCAGTTGGGAGCCGTGGTGAATCACCGCCCTGGCTCGAAAGCCGGCCGGACGGCTGGGGAACGAGTTCGAACGGCGATGGCTGAATATGTGATTGTGTATCCGCTGGTGCAACGGTCGCGCAACTGCCTGGCGCGGAATATGCCCACACTGCTCTGTGAGCGCCTTCGGTTGATACCACCGACGCGTGGTGCTTCGCCAAAGTGAAGCACAGGCAACTCCAAAGGGGACATCAATGACGACACAGCGCCCGTACAGTCCGCCAGCTGAAGACCCGCAACAGGAGGTGCCATGTAGCGTTCACCGGACACCACTCGACATGGTGGAAACCGAGAAAACAGTGCTGCAGCGTGAGCAGAGACGGGGCGGACTCAATCGTTTTTCTCCAGAAAGCCCGAAACTCCCCTCCTCCGCCAATGAGGAGCTTCTCTTTCTCGCCGACCAAAAGGCGGACGGCTCGTACGTCGTCACGCTGACCGAGGAGGGCGTCGAGAGGTTTGAGACGGCACTTGCCATCGCAGGGGATCTGGGTGGAAAGACGAAGATATCCTCCGAATCTAGCCTCGCCGACGTCATGGAGCGCACCGCGACACGCGAAGATCTGTCGCGGCTGATGAGGATGGGGGGAGATGGCTTGCTCTTTCACATGCGTCTGCTCGTCCTGCGGCGAAAGCTGCGTGGCAGTGAAAAGCCCTCGCCCTACCATGCAACCATCAGCCACATCGCAAAGGTCGCCATCGTGTGCGTTGTCGCATTGGGTGCCCTGCTGCAATTCGCCATGGCGATCCAGGACATCGAGGCTATTCCAGGAATCCTGACGAACGTACCGAGCGACATTCTGAATCTTCATCCCACCGCGGCCTTCGATGCAGTGGGGAATAAGATCTCCGATTTTGGACAGCGCGTCCTCTTCGGAGTGCTCGTCGCCTGCCTTGCCTTTGTCGCGGCGGCGCTGATACACCCTTTCGGCAAGATCTATCGCAAAGATCAGCTCCTCCCCGGAGAGCGAGCTCTTTTCCGGTTGATCAACGCGGCTCTACGCAGAGCCGAGGACCATTCGGCTCAATCGGGTTCTCAGCGAGTGCGCCGAACCTGACGAAGCATGACCTGGCGTTGGATCGCCGCCGAGATGCGGAACGACATGTGTCATGTCCTCGCCAGGATACGCCATCTGGGATTGGATCCATCCCGGGTGTACAGGCGGCGCGGAAGACACCGTAGTCATCCCCGGCCGGACGCGTCCCTGGACTGGCCGCTGCGGCCTCCGGTGAAACGGCGACACGCGGATGGTATCGCTACGCGGACACCGCAGCACGGGCCCTCGCAGGCCCACCATATCATTATCTAAACCGTCTTGGATTGCATCCTGCATGGCCGGTGAACGGCAATGCGTCTCGGCCGGTACCGAACCAATTCTGCACGGGATGAAGGTGGCGGACAGGTTTTTTTGTGGTTCTCCATCGCTGCAGTTGATCCGGACTGGCGCAATGACGTCCGGCTTGCTACCCACTCACGTATAAATCCTGCAGGGGGAGGAACGGATGCAGATCAGAGACGCGACGATGGACGACGCCGGAGCGATCGCCCGTATCTACAATCAGGGGATCGAGGACCGCGCGACTCTCGAAACAGTTGCTCGCACACCGAAAGAGCGCGCGCAATGGCTGGCCGAGCGCAGTGAGCGCCATCCGGTGATCGTGGCCCTGGACGGAGCCGACGTGGTGGGATGGGCTTCACTCAACCGCTTCAACCCGCGATCCGCCTACGACCACGTGGCCGACTTCTCCGTCTACGTAGCCCGCGAGCGGCGGGGAACCGGTGTTGGGAGCGCACTTCTCCAGGCCCTGGAAGAGAGGGCACGCAGCCTGGGATATCACAAGATGGTCCTGGCGGGCTTTCCGCACAACCCGGCAAGTATGCGGCTATATATGCGTCACGGCTTCCGCCAGGTCGGCATCTACCGCGAACAGGGA
>DASVZE010000309.1:0-3208 GCA_036391775.1 Chloroflexota bacterium
GCCGTGTCGATGAGCCTTCCAGTCACCCACAGCACTGCATATCCGGCCAGGTAATACCAAAACGTGGACCGCGGGATGCGGCCCGCGAAGGAGAAGAGCACCTGCGAGAGCGACATCTTCGTCTTCATTTCACACACCTTCAGCAAACAGATTATCCGCGGCGCTCCTCATGGCACCACAAGCGCCTCGGCGCGGGCTACGAAACTCGCCGGTTGGGCCAAAAGCCCATCTTTGGACCTCTCGGCCGACGAGCTGAAAGCCTCTTGTGTACCTTTAGCGCGTCAACGTTCCTATGTTCAGGCCGGCTAACGCCTTCTCCAGCCCGGCCCGGCAGCCGTACTGGAAAAGCACATCCTGGCTCACCGGCACGCCGTTCTCGTACAGCTTCCCATCCGTGTAATCCGCCTTCAGCGAGTAACCCACCCGGATCCCTCCCGTGCCGTTGATCGTCAGCAGGTAGAGTTGATTCTGCGAGGCGCTTTGTGGGCTGAAGGTCAGCCTTACCCAGCCGGACTTGGGAATGTCCGCGTTCGTGAGAGTCTGCTGCCCCACGTCGGCATTATCCCGGGTGGCGTGCAGGGTAAAGGTTGTCGTACCCGCCGGGTCGGTTCCGGGCGCGTTCACCCAAACGTCCGCCTCCTGCAGACCGACGCAGCGCGGCACGATCTCCTGCTTGAGCGTCAGCGCGGGCGTTACCGGCCTCGACGAGGCCGAAGCCGGCGACCAGTTCTTATACACCGGCTGCATGCATAGCCCGAGCCGGTAATACTCCGAGCCGCACGGCACATGGTAGGAAAGGAGCAGCCCGCCCGTATACAGCACGAGCGCGGCGAGCGCCAGCCCGATCGACCAGCGCCGCACCGCATTCAAATGCCCGCTGATGGTCACGATCGGCCGCCAACCCACAAGTGCCAGCAGCAACAACGGGATGACCGGTGTGAAGTACCGCCCCTGCACGCCCGAGACATACTGGCTGCCGACGGGAGTGAAGGCTACGTAGAGCGAGACGATGGTGAGCAGCGCGCCGATCACAAAGAGGATGGCCAGCATCGCCCTCGTCCCCTTCCGACCAGGCAGCCGGGCGCCCGATTCGGCGGCGTCGTTTTCCCCAACGCCCTGCGCGCTGTTGGCAGCCCTGCCTCCCAGGTCCCTGCTCGAGACGAACAGGGCACCCAGCACGGCCAGCGGGTAGAGCAGGTAGGTCAGCGCCGGCACGGGCCAGTAGTTGTAGCCATACACGCCCACCCAGCCCTGCAGGTACGACAGGCCGTTGGTCCAAATGTCGAGGGCGATGATCTTGCCAAATTGCAGCGGCGCCGAGAGGATGTATTGCAGCTGCCCCCTGGGGCTGGCGCCCTCGAGGGCGCGCGTGAAATGCGAATACGCCACCACGCTCCAGCCCGCGACCTCGACGAGCAGCAGCACGACCGCGGCAACTGCCAGAAGCGCCCAGCCAAGCTTCATCTTAAAGCGCCCGGGGCGAATCAGCAGGAAAGGCAGCAAAGCCAGGAAGATCAGGTTGACCTTGGCCGTGAAGAGCAGCGCGATCAGCCCGAGCTGAAGGAGCCAGTGCTTCCAGTCGATCTGGTCCCGCGCGGCAATGCCCAGCGAGGCGCCCAGAAAGAGGAAGCCGATGCCATTCGAGATGGTATCCGCGCTGATGCTGGATGCCTGGAAGAGGGCCATCGGCGAGACCATCAGTACCGCGAGCAGCCATTTGCCGAACGGGATGCTTCGCAGCCCGAGCCAGCACAGGATCAGGTAGCAGAGCAGGCCGGTGAAGCGGCAGGCATAGTAGACCGCCAGCGCGGGCAGCTGGAGCGACAGACCGAGCAATCGCAGCACGAACGCTTGCGGCAACAGCAATGCCGGTGAGTAGACCGAACGTGTCACCACATTACTATAGATGTAGTCGTGGGCGTCGATGCGCAGCGAGCCGTACTCCGCCCACAGCCCCGGCAGCTCGGCCTCCACGATGGCCTGGCGACGGTATGACAGCTCCCAATAGATGGCGGGGAATGGGAGCTTGCTCCCGAGCTGCTCATTGGGGATGAAGTACAGGTGCGCCATCTCCCAGGCGCGGACGAAATGGGTCTCTTCGTCGTAACCCGCGCTGATCGGGATGCTCAGGCAGGCAATGCTGCCAAAGAGGAGCAACACCCCGAGCAGGAACACCTCCGGCCCGGAGAATCCTCGGAAGAACGCGCGCAGCCTGGTTTTCATTGGTTCGGTCCGACGGGGCAATTTAACCACAGATGGATTGAATGAGCGGAAGTTCCAACAGCTAATCGCTGGCGCCGGGGGAACTGCCGAACCAAAGAGCATGCAAGAGTTGATTCAGATGCGCGGCGAACAAGGTACACACTCGATTATTGACATTACAAGCGTTGCCACCAAGGGCGGTCTGTTCACAATCACACCGCTCACGCCGGAAGAACATGCCCGCTTCTTTGGAACTAATCATCCCACCCATCAGATCATCGAAGAGAAAGCTGCAGAACTGATGACCCTGCGTGGCCCATGGCAAGGTATCTACGCGCTTGTTTACAAAGACGGTCAGCCAAACGAGATATTCTTCACTGGCTTTTCCGGTGACTAGCCTGCGGTGCAAGTTAATGCGGCAAGGGCCAGAAATCGTTTTCTGCATCCTCCTATACCATGCTTGAAGCCGACTTCTAGGCCAGGCGATTATCTCCCTGCTGCCCTACCGGCCGCTACGCGGCACCCTCCCCAAATGCTTCTTAGCCAAGGTGCATGTCCAACTGCGACGAAAGTCTGGGTGGCTTGCGCGCCAACTTGCCTGCTGGCATTTGGGGAGGGAAGGGGTAGGGCAGCTCCAGAGGGATTGCGTGTCCAACAGCGGCGGCGGCAGGCGCGTTCTGCATTTGGTTGCAGGAATGACGGGGTCTCCAGGTTGATCCTGCCGGCCCATGCAGATCGAATTGGACGTTCTCAAGGGGACTGGACCCAGAGATATAGTGTGCCACCCATGAAGCCCGGCCGCAACGGGACGGCGTGGTAGTGATGTTGCCGCGCGTATTCCGTGAACGGTGTCTCCAGGCCCCCGAGGTCGCCGACCGTGAAGCCGGCGTTCCCAGTCTCAAACCCGGTGAGGATGCCGGCTGGAGGCATGGAATCCAGGAGCGCGGGAAGCTCCGCAGGAGAAAACACCCCATATACAGCGCGTCGCTGATGGGTAAGCAATAGG
>DASVZE010000310.1:0-6349 GCA_036391775.1 Chloroflexota bacterium
CGAACGCTGTAGCTGATGGTATCGCCCGTGGCAAAAGCGCTGGTGATGATGACCGTACCCAGCATCAACCCGAAGACGATCAGCAACGACTGTGCCTTGCGCCGTGGAATATTCCGCAGGCCCAGCTTGAAAAAGAGCCGGTTACGAAAGGCAGCGATACCGACGCCGATCGTCACAACAAGAAAGATGCCCACCATGACGTGCATGATGGTGTCCATGGAAAAGCTGAAGAGTGTTGTCATCGCGCTGCCACTTCTTCCATCCGGCTCAACAGAAAGCGCGATCGTGCCCCCTGTTCCAGGCCGGTAGCTTCGATCCGCCCATCGCGCATGCGGACGATGCGGTTGGCGCGCTCTCCTACTTCGAGGGCGTGCGTCACCAGCACGACCGTCTGACCCTGTTCCTGGTTGAGAGTCACCAGCAGATTCATGATCTCGTCAGCGGACTCGGAGTCGAGCGCGCCGGTCGGCTCATCGCCCCAGAGGATGGCAGGCTCGTTGACCAGAGCGCGGGCCACCGCCACGCGCTGCTGCTGGCCTCCGGATAGCTCTGCCGGTCGATGATGGGCGCGGTCGCGCAGACCGACGGCGTCGAGCGCCGCCAGGGACCGCTTCCGCGCTTCGCCGGGACGCACCCCTCCGACCAGCAGGGGTAACTCCACATTCTCGGCCGCGCTCAGGACCGGCAGCAGATTGTAGACCTGAAAGACAAAGCCCATGCGGCGGGCGCGATACGCCGTCTTCTCATTGTCGGTCATCTCTCGCAATGAGACTCCCGCGATCTGAACCTCACCGGTGTCGAAAGCGTCAAGTCCCGACAGGCAATTGAGCAAGGTTGTCTTTCCGCAACCGCTGGGGCCCATGATGGCCACCATCTCCCCGGCATTCACGGCGAAGTCCACGCCGTGCAGTGCCTCCACGGTGACGGGCCCCTGCCGGTACGTCTTGCCCAGTCCCGTGGCGCTGATCATTGTCTCGTGTGTCATGTTATCCCTCCTCTGGAATACAGGCACAGCCTACGGAGGGGATGTGGCAGCGATATGCGTGAAGGGTGTCAAAACGGCGGCAAAAGTGTGGCAAAACTGTGAATAGTGTCCACAAGCCCCATATCGTTCCGTATGATGAGAACGAATTCGAGGGCAGGGGGCGTGGCACACATACTGGTCGTCGAAGACGAAGAACGATTGGCGGAACTGGTTGCCGGCCAGCTTTCCGCCGGTGGCTACACGGTATCCATCGCGCGTGATGGATTGCAGGCAATGCACATGCTTGAATCCCACCCGGCCGATCTGGTCGTCCTCGATTGGATGCTGCCCGGACTGGACGGACTTGAAGTGTGCCGCCGCATTCGAGCCCATAGCATCACTCCGATCTTGATGCTGACGGCACGCGCGGAAGAGCTGGACCGCGTGTTGGGGCTGGAGGTGGGTGCGGACGATTACCTCACCAAACCCTTCAGCATGCGTGAGCTACTGGCCCGCGCCCGCGCTCTTTTGCGCCGGGTCGACTTGATGAAAGCCTCTCCGTCCCACGCTGACGGCGGCCGGCGAGCCGAGATACTCGAGGTGGGACCGCTGCGGCTCGACGTCCCGGGACGAACGCTGACGGTGGCTGGGGAACCGATCGAGCTGACGCCCAAAGAGTTCGACCTGCTCCATATGCTGGCGGAGCAGCCAGGCCGCGCCTACAGCCGCGAGTATCTGCTCCAGCGCATCTGGGGAGACGAATATGTGGGATTCGACCGGACGGTCGATACCCATGTGGTTCGGCTGCGGCGCAAGCTCGGCGCTCTGGGAGACCGCATCGCGACCGTATGGGGCATCGGCTACAAGCTCCGAGCGGACTGATGGCCCACCCTGTTCAGAGACATCGGACCAAATTCCTGCTGCGCCCATGCCGCAAATCGCTGCTCGGTACAGCGGCGGAAACGGCAGCCATCGGCACCGGACTGTTCACGCTGGCCGTGTTGTTGTCGCTGGGACCGAGCGGCGCTACGTCCTGGCCGAGCAAGATCTGCGTGGTTCTCGGAATCACGTGGCTCTCGTGCTGGCCCGCCTGGCGCCTGCGACAGATTCACGCACACCGGTGGTGGTGGAATGTCGTGCTGGGCGTATGCCGGGCAGGTGGTCTTATGGCGTTCGTGTCTGTGATCGGGATTCTGCTGTTGGGGCTGTACACGGCCATCGTCAACGGGATGTTCTGGAGCGGGTCGCCGATCATGATCGCGTTCTCCTGCCTCTTTCTACCGCTCCGCGCTCTGGTTTTGCTTGGCGCCTTTGTGGTCCGGCGAACACGCAACCGGCTCCGCTGGCAGCTACTTGCTTCCCAGCTGGCAGTCATCGTAGTGACACTGGCAATGCTGACCGCGGCCGCGGCACTGACCGTAGCTATCCTTCTTTCCACGGTACTGCAGCCTAACGATCGGGAGATGTCAGCCTGGCTCGCCCAGCGTGTGCCCCGATACAACAGCGTGGTAGATCGAACCAACGCTCAACGGCTCGCCAATCAAATAGAACACGGTCAGATCACGATCTCAGGTGAGCCATTTTTGGCGCAGGTCATTCCCGCGGCATTCGCGCCCAGCCAGGTGATCGTCGTCGATATGACGGGACGACCTCTGGCGGTTGCTCTCACTCTTCGCAGCTCTGAGAAAAAGGGGTCGCTCGGGTTGTCGCAGCTGCGCAGCACGTTTGGCTGGACGCGGGCGCGTTCGCTGGCATTGCGGGGCGGCGGAGAGATCCGGGCGCGTGGCCGCAACTCCAGCTCGGGGGACGTGCTGGGCGTGGCCCCGATTACGGACCGCCGGGGACGAACCATCGCCGTAGCGGCGGTGGAGTCGCAGGCGTTGGGAGTGTCGCAGATCCAGTTTCTGGCTCTCGCGGTGTTCGGTGCCGGCACCGTGGCCCTGGTGCTGGCGACGGCCCTGCCGGTTCTCCTCATTGCCGGACTGTTCTCGGCCTTTCTGGCTCGCAGCATGACCGGACAGCTGGAAGCGGTGTCGGAGGTGACGAGAGCCATCGCCTCCGGTGATCTGGAGCAACGCGCACCAGTCAGCACGCAGAACGAGATCGGGGGGCTGGCAGCCAGCGTCAATCGAATGGCCGCACATCTCTCGGCCACCATGGCCGAGCTGCGTCAGGCGCGCACACAGGCGGAGTCGGCCCTGCGCACACGGCAGGAGCTGGTGGCCAGTATTTCTCATGAGCTGCGCACTCCGCTGGCAGTTCTGCGTGCTCACCTCGACACCCTCTCCATGCATCACGCCGTCACCGCCGGCAGTCGGGCAGGCGACCGCGACGACGTCACGGTGCCGGCCATCACCCTGCAGGCGCTCCGGCAAGAAACTGAGCGCCTGGGCTCGCTGATCGACGACCTGTTCACTCTGTCCCGGGCAGAGGCGGGCGCCGTGCAGCTCCATCTGGTGCCCACGGATGTCGCCGCGCTGGCGGACGAGGTGGCCGCGGTGATGCGGCCGCTTGCCCAGCGGGAAGGTCAGGTCTCGCTCTCAACCGAGGCTGCTCCCGGCTTGCCGCCGGCACTGGCGGACGCCGACCGGCTAAAGCAGATCTTGTCCAACCTGGTGCGCAACGCTGTGCGTCACACTCCGGAGGGCGGCATCGTGGCGCTGCGTGTGGCCCAGGAGGACGACTGGGTCGTGCTGAGTGTGGCGGACACGGGTGAGGGAATCGAGCCAGAGCACCTGCCGCACATCTTCGAGCGTCTGTACCGGGTGGATCAGGCACGCAGTCGTGATAGTGGCGGGGCCGGCCTGGGACTGGCTATCGTACGCGAGTTCGTGGAGCTGATGGGTGGCCGCGTGACTGCCGCGAGCGTGCTGGGCGAAGGATCCTGTTTCAGCGTGTACCTGCCGCCAGCGTGATAGATCGGAACAATCAGGCGGATGCCGCCGCCTCTGCGACCTGCGGAACTGGCGTGATGGGCCTTGTCCAGAGGTAAAGGCCACACGCCACAACAACCAGCCCCATCACCACCAACAGGATTCGGTAGTCGACGAGGGTAGACAGGGCAGCTCCCAGAGCGATGGAGAGAGTCTGTGGAACACCCACCATGGTGTCGGCGGCGGAATACACGCGCCCCTGTAGGTTGAGTGGCGTTCGCTGTTGCAAGGCCGTGCCGAATCCGACGATCGCCCACGGTATGCCGGCGCCGGCAATCAAGATACCGACCAAAACCACCGGCAGCATGCTGCTGATCAGAAATGCATCCCCCAATGCGAAGATACCGAGTCCCAGCCCCACAAGCCGCGCGTCGCCGATCCGGCGCAGCACAGGAGCGGCCGTGAGAGCGCCGGCAATGGCGCCTACACCCTGGATAGCACTCAACACGCCGATAAAGGAGGGAGAGCGGTGCAATCCCTGCCCCACGACGGCAAAGATGAGGGTCTCGGTGAATCCAACGACCAGCAATGCGGCGGCCACGCCGAAGACGATATCACGCAGCGGTGTCGTGTCGAGCACATGTCTGATCCCAGCCAGGAGCTCCGTCCGAAAATGCTGCTCCATGGGAACCGGTTGCGATTCCTTGACGTGGAGGAATGCGAGGCAGACAGCGGACACACCGAAGGTGGCGGTATCGATGATTGCCACCATACCACCGCCAAAGGCAGCAAAGAGACCGGCGCCGGCCAGCGGCCCCACCAGACGCAATCCCTCACGCACCGTCTGCAAGGCGGCGTTCCCCTCGGCCAGCAGATCATCCTGCAACATGATGCGAAGCAGCGCGGACTGGGCCGAGTAAAAGACCAGACTCCCGGCGCCATAGAACACGGTCACCGTGTAGAGCAGCCAGAGCTGGTCCCGGCCATGAACGAACAAGAGAAGCAGGACCACGCCACCCAGAACAAGATCGGTCACGATCATCAGGGGCCGGCGTCGCACGCGGTCTACCAGCATGCCACCAAGCGGAGAGAAAAGCGCGGGCAGGGCCAGAAAAAAGAAGACGAGACCCGCGGCGCCATTACTGCCTGTGAGCGTCTTCGCCCAGATAGCAAGCGCTAGAAACAGCGCCGTGTCTCCAAAGAGAGAGAGGGTCTGGCCCGCCATAAAGAGCCGGACATCACGGTGGGCGAGAAGACGGAGCATGATGAGCCTCCACACGGACGAGGTGGGATAATTCCGGGTGCTGTCCCGGGCACCACAGTCTTATGCTCAATATTAATCTAGTAATTCATAATTTGCAATGGCATTTGAATTTAATTAGACTCTTTGTGAGAGTTGATGATGAATCCTTTCCCCGGGACCTCAGATCTGACCGGCGATGCCGCCATCGTAGCCCGCCGTCTACGACGTGTGTACCGCAAGCGAGCCAGACTGTTTGGACGACATGAATCGGTGGTGGCGGTGGACGATATCTCCTTCTATGTTCCCCGCGGCACGATCTTCGGCCTGCTGGGTCCCAACGGAGCCGGCAAGACTACCACCATCAAGATGCTCTCGACCCTCCTTATGCCGTCCGGCGGAACAGCCTCGGTCGGGGGATACGACGTGGTGCGTTATGACCGGATGGTCCGCCGCCAGCTTGGTGTCGTGCTGGGTGGCGACCGTGGTCTGTACGCCAAGCTCTCGGCGCGCGACAATCTGATCTACTTCGGCAACCTCTATGGCCTGAAACGCCAGATCATCTTGCGCCGCGCCGACGAGATGCTGGAGATGGTGGGATTACAGGATCGAGCGCGTGAGCAGGTGGAGGGGTACTCACGCGGCATGAAGCAGCGCCTGCACCTGGCCAAGGCGCTGCTCCACGATCCGCCCATTCTGATTCTGGACGAGCCCACCATCGGGTTGGATCCGGCGGCAGCCGTCGATCTACGCCGGGCCATCGGAGCACTGGTGCCGGAGCACTCCGTACTGCTCACCACACACGACATGGTAGAAGCAGACATCCTCTGCCGCGAGATTGCCATCGTGAACCAGGGGACTATCGTGGCACAGGGAACGCCGACCGAGCTGAAGGCCACGGTAGAAACCGAGCGCCGCGTCATCGTTTCTACCGGCATGCCGCTCAACGGGCGGGCGGCGGGGATTGAGGGCGAACTGACGCGTCTGCCGGGTGTGCGTGGCGTAGCCCCGCGACTAAACGACGAGGGCGGTACCGATCTGACACTCCGCTGCGCGGACACGGCCACGACGCTGGACGGCGCGCTGGCCGTCCTGCGCCAATACGGAGCACCAGTCAGCGGATTGAAGGTGATCGAGCCGTCGCTCGAAGACGTCTTCCTCTCAGTGGCAGGGAGATCGCTCGAATGATAAGTGGGGACCAAGCACATACCTCCGTAGGAGTCGCTCGCGAGCGACCTCATCCCCCGACTGCACAACAACGCCATTGGTTCT
>DASVZE010000311.1:0-2098 GCA_036391775.1 Chloroflexota bacterium
CTTGCGGCGCGATCGTGATGTACCTGCCGGCTGCTGCCGCCCGCCTATGACCATGTGGTGCCGACCGCGACGATGTTCTTGACGCACAGTCGCCTGAGCAGCGGACGATATCAGACTGCCGGTCTACGGTCATGATCGCTGTGGTAGGCGACCTCATGGTGGACGTGTTTCTCCTGGATACACTTCGACTGTCGGAGCAACGGCATGGAATAGAGCTAAAACCAGGTGGCTCGGCGGCCAACACGGCGGTCTGGCTTGCCAATCAGGATTGCGAGGTGTCCTTCTCCGGCTGCGTTGGTGCCGACTGGGTCGGTAGCGCCCTTCGTACAGCGCTGGAGTCCGCTGGCGTGCGCCAGTTGGTGCGCTCAGTCTCCGCCCAATCGACAGGAAGTGTGCTGGTGGAAATCAGCCCTGAAGGTGAGCACACAATGCGATCCTCGCGGGGAGCCAATGCGAGCTTGTCTCCAAGAGACATTGAGCGTCTTTCAGCGGAAGATCTGCACGTGCTGCATCTCACCGGATATTCTCTTCTTGGAGACGCAGGCATAAAGCTCTTGCACACAGCCGCGGCGGTCGCGTGCTCCGCGCAAGCCCGTCTGACATTTGACCCATCCTCGGTGGGAGTCATTGAGGCACTGGGACGAGAAAACCTGCTGGATGCCTTGCGATCCGCATCGGTCGACCTATTGCTCCCAAACGCTTCGGAAGCGTGCGCCCTGGGCGATTGCGCGACGCCCGAAGAAGCGGCACGTCGACTTGGCACCGTCATTCCGCGACTCGCGGTCAAGCTCGGCGCTCGTGGGTGTCTCGCGGTTGAAGGTCCGTTGATTACATACCTTCCGACAGTGCCGGTCGAGGCTCTGGACACCACAGGCGCCGGAGATGGATTCAATGCGGGCGTACTTGCCGCGCTCGTGGCCGGAGGAGACCTCATTATCGCGTGTCAGGCCGGAAATAGTCTGGCGACGCACGTGCTACGACGCTATGGAGCGTGGCCGGAGTCCCCGGCTTAGGCGCTGTCCTGGCGCCGCCCAACGGCTACTTCTATCACGACGGCCGCCAGCAGCGACACGGCGAAGACGGGAAGACTCCACTCGTGGGCTGCGCCCGCGGCAAGATTGAAGACCGGCACGGAAGCGGTAAGTACGCCACGCCTCACGGACGTGCGAACAATCGGAGCTTCACCCCGCCGCCACTCCACCCAATAAGCAACCAGGGACGCGGTTGAAGCAAGCGCTAGCCAGAGCGGGGCAAAAAACGCTGAGTAGGTCAAAAGGCGAGATGGGGCGATCTTCAGTAAGACGTAGACCCAAATGCCGAACGCCAGGATAGCGACGCCCGCTAGCGCCGCGAGATATTGCCCGTCGGACTTGCGGCTGCGCCCGGTGCGCTTGCGCCGCACATCACCAAGGTAAATAATACGGCCGGAATCGTCGTCACTATGTCGGTGGTCTGGTGTCGGGCGCATAGTCGTTGCTGTCCTCATGCCACTCTGCAGAGCTAACTATACCGTGGTTACTTCCTGTCCACAACCCGGAGGAAGGCTGGTCTGCCCTGATAGAATGGCATGAATTTTTGGCGGGAGACGACCCATGCAGGCCCGTCCTTCTATCTATTTGACCAACACTTTGACCCGCAATGTGGAGGAGTTTACGCCTCTAGTTCCGGGCGAAGTGTCAATGTACACCTGCGGCCCGACCGTGTATAGCTATGCACATATCGGCAATTTTCGCGCGTTTCTTATGGCGGACACCCTGCGTCGCGTTTTCGAATATAACGGCTACAAGGTTAAGCAGGTTCGAAACATCACGGACGTGGGCCATCTCACGAACGATACGCTGAGCACAGGCGCCGACAAGATTGAGGAAATGGCTCGGCGAGAGCAGGTCACCCCCTGGGACATCGCGCGACACTTCACCGATGCATTCCTCGAGGACACCAAACGGCTCGACATGGAAGAGCCGGCTTGTATGCCTCGCGCAACGCAATATATCCCACAGATGATTGGTCTCATCGAGCGCCTGATTGAGCGCGAATACGCCTACGAGGCGAGGGGAAACGTATACTTCGATGTAACTCGGTTCCCTCGATACGGCGC
>DASVZE010000312.1:0-2265 GCA_036391775.1 Chloroflexota bacterium
AGATCACACCGCAGCGCTTTGCGATTTACCAGGCGCTGGAAGCTGACACCACGCATCCTACAGTGGAGGCGGTGTACGAGCGAGTACGGCGGATGATGCCGACGGTATCGCTTGCCACGGTCTACAAGACGCTCAATGAGCTCGTCGCCATCGGCGAGCTTCGCCGGTTCGATATCAACGGGGTCAGCCACTTTGACACGCGCACCGATGTGCATGCCGAGATCGTGTGCCTGGGCTGTAATGTCATACTGGATGTCGAGTCCCCCGCGGTTTCGCCACCTCCTCCCATTCCCGGATTTCACGTCGTGGGCCAGACACAGACCTTTTATGGCTATTGCGACGCATGTCGGGAAATACAAGAACCCTTGAGCGCTCAACTGGAAACATACGAGGAGGCATGACACTTGGCGGAAGCAGTGACTGAACTGGACTCAGCGGAAGAACTCTCGACAAACGAGCGCGGTCATACAGCGGAGCAGCAGTTCGTGCTGCGGGTGGTCCAACCGGGACTGGCGGGGTTGATGGACGGCTCGGTCTCAACGCTTGCCCCTCTCTTTGCCACCGCATTTGCCACCCAGCACACCTTCACGACCTTTCTTGTTGGTCTGGCGGCCGCGGTCGGCGCGGGGATCAGCATGGCTTTTTCGGAAGCCCTATCGGATACCGGCGAGCTCACAGGGCGCGGAAATCCCGTGCGGCGAGGAGCGATTACCGGCATCATGACCTTCGTGGGCGGGGTGGGGCACACGCTACCTTTTCTCCTGGGAAGCTACCACGCTGCTCTGACAGTGGCCTTCCTCGTGGTCGGCGTTGAGCTCATCGCGATAGCCTATATTCGCTACCGTTTCTTCAACATGAGATTCTGGATGAGCGTGCTGCAGGTTGTGGTTGGAGGCGCACTGGTCTTTGCCAGCGGAGTGCTGATTGGCAGTCGTGGCTGACACGGCTGCCGCAAGAGCTGCCGGGAGTATCCCGCCCCTGGAGTAGCTCCCTGGTAGCGCTCACATCTGGTGTGCCCTCAGTCTCTCGATACCCGTTTAAATCCCTCGTTAGCGTGAGGCCGGTGGTTCCCCGCCATCCGGTTGACCAAGCTGGGCTGCCACGCTGGGAAACGCCGTCGTAAGTGCGGCGATGATCTCTTCCAGACGGACATCCTGAGCAGCCAGATGGTTGTCTTGAAGGAGGAGATGCTCCTGGATCTGCCCGGCCGTGTGAAAGGTCGCATCAGCGTCCTTCCACGTATCCTCCGCTCGCTTGTCCGATGCCGCGCTGAGCAAATTCTGGCCCACCATGATGACGGACAGCATGACCAGCTGGATGAATGTCTGGCTAATCCACTGAATCAGCGTGAGCGGGGAGCCGAGTGCCTGCGGCAGAGCGATCAGCGCCAGGGCGGCGAAGGCATAGGCGCACCACATTGTGCCCACGCCTTTGGTCAGAAGCAACGCAATCTTGCCGTTCAGGTTTGGCTTGATCTGATCCTCGACCTTGACGGGCTTCTGTTCCCGGTGCGAGGCAACATGAGGGTGCACCTTCGGCAGGAAACGGAACGCTGTCGCGATGTTTGTGTCGATTCCCACTGCGCTCTCCTTGTGATTTGAGGTGTACCGCGATGACGATCTATTGTGCGGCGAGATTGGCGTTGCTAGAAAGTGTGGCTCCGGACTGTGCTCAAGGTCGATTGGCTACCACCTCGTCTCGCTGCGGTCGATGCGGTGTTGCATTGATCAGTGGCTTTGGTAAGGGACACAATCCTGCAGAGCCTGTGATGTGAGGGGAGTGTCCGTGGAAGATACATGCCTGACGATACTGCGTGAGATGCAAGTGAAAGTTCTGTGACCTCGAAGCTTCTTCCTCTCTCCGAGGCGATCGAGCGGTACGTCCCGGATGGTGCCTCGGTCCTGATGTGTGCCGCGCTTGAGGCGCTCATTCCCTTTGCCGCCGGACACGAGATCATCCGGCAGGGAAAACGTGATCTGATGCTGATCGCGCCCATATCGGACATGCTTTACGATCAGATAATCGGCGCCGGATGCGCCCGCACCATCCGGGCTGCCTGGGTAGGGAACGTGAGCGCCGGGTTGGGCCATAACTACCGTCGTGCCGCCGAGCAGGGCATTCCACATCCGCTCGAGATTCAGGACCACAGCAACTTCTCCATCAGTCTGGCTTTGCTGGCTGCCGGCATGGGCGCACCCTACATCCCGACATACTCGCTGCTTGGCACCGATATTCTGCGTGGCAATCCATCCTTCCGGGTGGAAC
>DASVZE010000313.1:0-3630 GCA_036391775.1 Chloroflexota bacterium
GGAATCGTAATCGTGGCTATCGTGGGGAATGTGGCGGAGCACTTCGCTGCGGTCCAGCTGGCAGGTAAGAACAAGATGGATCTGAGCTTTGCCATCGCTTCCGGCTCGTCGATTCAGGTCGCGGTGTTCGTGGCGCCGGTCCTGGTGCTGCTCTCCCTCTTCTGGCACCCCATGACACTGGTATTCAATCCCATCGAGATTGCAGTGCTGGGCCTGGTGGTCACAATCTACTTTATCGTCGCTCAAGATGGTGAGAGTAACTGGCTGGAGGGGTTACAGCTGATGATCCTGTACGTCATGTCGGCTGCCGTTTTCTACTTCCTGCCCGGCCCACAGGTGGGATGAAAGCTGTAGCTACAAGTCTCTACGACTCATTTTGTTCTATCAGTTGGCTCCGCAGCCTGAACTAGGATCTCGACGATCTTCGATCGGGTATCCGCGCTTAACCGGGGTCCTTTGCTTTTGCGAGCCTCCCTCATGCCACATCATATCGCTGTCGCAATGCTATTGCATGCGGCCTCACACTCCAAACGCGTCCCGGACTCCGTTATGGTCCTTCACTTATGCATTCATCTAGACTATAATTTAGACAAGACTAATACTGAAGTTAAAGGATAGAGAGAATGGCGCCTGCTTCTGCTGCAGAGCAGGACTACCTGAAACAGATCTACCTCCTGCAGGAGGATATGGGCCGCGCGACCACGCAGATGCTGGCGGACCGGCTGGGTGTAAAACCGCCGTCGGTTACCGCCATGATCAAACGGCTAGCCGAGGATGAAGGCGGGCCACTGGTTCGGCACACTCCATATCGCGGCGTGGAGCTGACGGAGCGTGGCCTCGTTCTCGCTCTCGAGATGCTGCGCCATCACCGGCTGGTCGAGCTCTTTCTTTCGGAGCTGCTCGGCGTGCCGTGGGATCAGGTACACGACGAAGCGGACCGCCTGGAGCACGTCCTCTCCGAGGATCTGGAGGATCGCATCGCGACCAAGCTGGGCAACCCAACGGTTGATCCCCACGGCGATCCTATTCCCAGCCGCGAGGGGGTCATGCTGGAGCGCGATCTCCTCCGCATAACGGATCTGCGACCCGGGGCGCGCGGCACAGTGTCCCGCATCGACCGGCAAGAGGCGCCGGTCCTGCAGTACCTGGCATCGCTGGGGCTGATTCTCGGCGCCCCGATCACAGTCGAATCGGTCGCTCCCTACGGCGGTGTGATCACCGTGCGAGTCGGCTCACCCCGCGGAGAGGCAGTTCACTCAATTGGGGAGGATCTGGCCCGGCATATCCTGCTGACCTGCGGCGAAGCCAACCGGAATCAAGCAGTACGCGAGGGCACCGAGTGAGGCAGAGAAGCACCCCGGCAGGCGAGGCTCCGGCTGTTAACGGCAGCGTCCTTGCAGGCCAGGAGGCGTTGCGCGGTCAACGCAGCGGTCTCAAGTCGATTCTTCCCTTTATCGGACCCGCCTTCATTGCCTGTGTCGCCTACATTGATCCCGGCAACTTCGCCACCAACATCGCCGCGGGCGCTCAGTTCGGCTATACCCTGCTCTGGGTCGTGGTCTATTCCAACATCATGGCCATGATCATCCAAACACTGTCGGCCAAGCTGGGTATTGCCACGGGCCACAACCTACCCGAACTGATGCGCGCCCACTTTCCACGCTGGGTCATCTGGCCCCTGTGGATTGTCGCCGAGGTCATGGCCATGGCTACCGACCTGGCAGAGTTCGTGGGGGCGTCGGTGGGCTTCAATCTCTTGCTCCATGTGCCGCTGCTAGTGGGCGCTGCTCTGACCGGCCTTGCCACTTTCGGTATGCTCTACCTGCAGAAGTACGGCTTCCGGCCACTCGAGGCACTGATCACCATGTTTGTCCTTGTCGTTGCCGGTTCCTACGTCGTCGAGCTGATCTTCGCCGGACCAGACCTGGGACAGATCGCGTATCACGGGGTTGTGCCCTCGGTCGGAGCCAACACCTTCTTGCTGTCAGCCGGTATCCTGGGCGCAACCGTGATGCCGCACGTCGTCTACCTGCACAGCGCCTTGACTCAGGATCGCATCCGTCCTCGCAGCCCCCAGGAGGCGCGCCGCCTCTTCCGCTTCACGCTGATCGACGTTCTCGTCGCCATGCCACTGGCAGGCATCGTCAACGGAGGGATGCTGGTTATGGCAGCCGTCGTCTTCCACCAGCACGGTCTTACCTCGCTATCCGACCTGGGTGCCGCCTATAAAACTCTGACGCCTCTGCTGGGTCCGGCGGCGGCAACTATCTTCGCCGTCTCGCTGCTGGCATCCGGCCTCTCCAGCTCGACTGTGGGCACCATGGCCGGCCAGGTGGTAATGCAAGGGTTTGTCGGATTCCACATACCCCTCTGGGTGCGCCGCCTCATCACCATGCTCCCGTCCTTCGTCGTGATCGGCCTTGGCTTGCCTACCGCCGCGACCCTGGTCATCAGCCAGGTGGTGCTGAGCGTCGTGCTCGGCTTCGCCGTCGTCCCGCTTATGATTTTCACGTCGCGCAAGGACTTGATGGGCGCCCTGGTCAACCGGCGTGCCACAACGGTGTTGGGCTGGGGCTGCGCGGGCGTAATCGTGGCTCTCAATGTCTTGTTGATAGCCACAACTTTGGGCTTCACGATTCCCGGTCTCAGCTAGTCACAGCAGCACTGCGGTAGAGGAGAGGGGATCCGGAGACCCGGAGGGCACCTGATACGGCTCCTATAAATTAACTTCCCGACGTATCGCGGAAAATCTTCTAGCATAGAGAACAACACCATGTACCGACGTCTGCTGGTGCCTCTCGATGGCTCTCGCCTGGCCGAGTCGGTCCTGCCCGTAGCCGAGCGACTGGGACAGATCTGTCAGGCGACGGTGATTCTGCTGCACGTGCTGGAGCGCGGCGCGCCCACGACAGTGCACGGCCAGCGGCATCTTTGCGCTCGCGAAGAAGCCGACGCGTACTTGCAGACAAGTGCTGAGCGGCTGCGCGTACAGGGTATCTCCGTGGAGACACATACACATGAGGTGCCGGAAGGAGATGTTAGCCGTAGCATCGCTACCCATGTGCGGGAAACAGAGGCGGATCTAATCGTGCTGTGCACGCACGGCAGTGGAGGGATGCGTGATCTGCTCTTCGGCAACATCGCCCAGCAGGTGCTCAAGCGTGGCACCGTCCCGGTGCTGCTGGTCCGCGCCCAGCCGGATGGGACTTCGCACGCCTTCATGCCCCGCCGGGTACTGGTTCCGCTGGACGGAACCGCTGCGGCCGAAGCTGCCATTGCCCCGGCGCGGGATCTGGCCCGACTTCTGGGTGCGGCCGTTCATCTGGTGATGGTGGTGGCAACACCCGGCACGATGCGCGGCGAGCAGCAGCTACTGGGACAGGTAATGCCGGCAACCGCCCGCGCGGCCCTTGACCTCGAGGAGACAGAAGCCTGCGACTATCTGGATGAGACGGCTGGGCGCTTCCGCAGCGCGGGCGTGAGTGTCACCACAGAGGTACGCCGGGGTGACACGACCAGCGCTCTGGCCGACGAGGCGGCAGAGCCGGGGGTAGGTCTGATCGTGGTGGCCACGCATGGACGGGCGGGCGTTCAGGCGATCTGGACGGGAAGCGTCACCGCGCGCCTGCT
>DASVZE010000314.1:0-5313 GCA_036391775.1 Chloroflexota bacterium
AGCCTCGTCCCTGCAGGGACGAGGCTTGCTTACCTCGTGGTACCACCATGCTTGGCCCGCTATTCGGACCCACTCTATCCAGGCGACACACCTGGTGCCCGAAGATAACGGCGGGCTTCCGGCGATCCCTCATCGGGCGCGGCGTGAGCAGGTCGGTTCAGCATGCCGCCCGGCCGGATCGCACCACCTCCGGCTCTCTGCGCGGTATAAACACGCTTACTGGTCCTGCCCGATGCCTTTCGCCAGAGTAACACGTGCCCGGGAAAACATGAAAGAGCATGTCTTGAAACCAGCCCACAAGGAAAGGGGCCGCCACGCCGAGTGCGCCTGCAACGGCCCCACCGCCCGTTTCATGGTGCGAGTTTCGTCCCAATGCCGCGAACAGCAAGATACTCGCAGCGTCACCGACGGCTGTGACAATCATAGGCACATCGTCCCGCAAGAAATGTGGATGCGGTTCGTTGACCATATGTGA
The DNA here is from genome assembly GCA_036391775.1 of Chloroflexota bacterium. Taxonomy (GTDB): domain Bacteria; phylum Chloroflexota; class UBA5177; order UBA5177; family UBA5177; genus DASVZE01. The sequence continues at coordinate 476 of DASVZE010000314.1, forward strand.
TCTTATACATTGACAGACACCTGTCGACCTGTTACTGGTGTATGCAGCGACACCCCGGAGTCCTCCGAATCGTGAACTATCAGAACGCGTTGCGCGCGATCGGTGAGTGGATCGATGCGCGACACCCCCGAAGTATTCGCATTATTGAGCTTCCCGACGGCTATAGCCTGCAGTGGCAATGGCCGAATGCGCCGACTATGTATCAGCGCAACTTTCTTCTTGATGAGCTGGTAGCGCTTCAGCGGCGAAGCCACCGCCAGCCCCCATCATTCGATTCGACCGGCTTGAATGGCTCGCTTGATTATCAGGCGACGAACCGAAACGTGCTGCGTGCGATCGGTTATGAGATGGATCAGGTGAACGCGCGACAACTCCTGGTGGAGCAGGTCGATGATTCCTACCTGATCACGTACGAATACCAGAATGTCCGAGAAGGTACCTCCTGGCGCAAATACATGAGTGTGATGACGGCGCAACAGAGACATAATTTGCTGATCGAAGCGCGCGGCCGGCGGCAGCGAAAGACAGGGCTGGCGGCCCGTATGGGCTGATCCCGAGCGTCAGCCGGCGTAAAAGGGTGACACGAACCGGACGAATCAGAAGCCTGTTACCTGGTTGAGCTAGACTGCCGTGCTACACTCTCGCCGTAAGCATTGGAGGGGGAGCCATGCTGGCAAAAGCGCTGAGCTGTGCGGTCGTGGGTTTAGAGTCAGCGTTGGTCGAGGTCGAGGTCGACTTGAGTCCTGGCCTTCCATCGTTTGCCATAGTCGGCCTTCCGGACACTGCGGTCCAGGAGGCACGGGAGCGCGTTCGTGCTGCCATTAAGAATTCTGGTGGCCGGTTTCCGGGCAACCGTGTGACCGTGAATATGGCTCCGGCCGATCTCAAGAAGGAGGGACCGTCGTACGATCTCGCCATTGCCATCGGTGTATTGGTGGCGTCCGGCGGAATTGAACCTGAGGCAACCAGGGGCCGCCTTTTTCTTGGAGAGCTGAGCTTCGACGGTCTGTTGCGCCATACCCAGGGCATACTGCCCATGGTCCTGGCCGCTCGCGAGCATGGGCTGCGCGAAGTGTACGTGCCCGAGATCAACGCAGCGGAAGCTGCTTTAGTAAGTGACCTGGATGTTATCGGAGTCCCGTCGCTGGTGCGATTGGTTCAGCACCTATCACGTGCTAACCCCATCGCTCCGGTCGAGCGCAATGGCAGGCATCCGGAGCCGATCAGCTACGGTGCCGATATGAGTGACATTCGTGGTCAGGAGCACGTCAAGCGGGCTCTGGAAGTGGCGGCGGCTGGTGCTCACAATGTGATTCTCGCGGGTCCTCCGGGTTCCGGCAAGACTCTATTGGCCCGAGCGCTCCCTTCGATCCTGCCCGAGATGACGCTCGATGAGGCGCTTGAGACGACAAAGATTTACTCCGTGAGCGGACTTTTGCCAAACGACCGTCCGCTCGTACTCCAGCGCCCCTTTCGCTCTCCGCATTACACGGTGAGTCACGCCGGACTGGTAGGCGGAGGACATTCGCCACGTCCCGGCGAGATCAGTCTGGCGCATCGGGGTGTCCTCTTTCTTGATGAGCTTCCCGAATTTGCCCATAACAGCCTCGAAGCCTTGCGCCAACCCATGGAGGATGGCGTGGTAACTATTAGCCGGGCGCAGGGATCGGTCAGCTTCCCTGCAAAATTTATGTTCATCGGTGCGATGAATCCATGTCCGTGCGGCTTCGCGACTGATCCAGACAAGGAGTGCACCTGCACCCAGCAAGCGGTGATGCGCTATCAGCGACGTCTGTCTGGTCCTTTACTGGACCGGGTCGACATCCATGTTGAGGTGCCACGAGTGGACTATGACAAGCTGACCGGAACCCATGCACCTGAGCCGTCGGCCACAGTTCGAGAGCGGGTCCAGAAAGCCCGCGAGGTACAACGGCAGCGGTTCGTGGACAGCCGGCTGGCGGCCAATGCGGAGATGGGCCCCAAAGAGGTGCGGCAGTACTGCGCGGTCGAGCCGGCAGCACAGACCCTGCTCAAAGCGGCTGTGCAACAACTTCATCTCTCGGCCAGAGCGTTTCACCGCACACTCAAGCTTGGCCGGACCATTGCCGATCTGGCAGAGAGTGAGGTAATTGGTCCGGCACATATCGCCGAGGCCATTCAATACCGGCCACGGCAGATGGTGTGACGGAGTTCTGGAGCCAAGCCAGAACTGGATCTTCTGAGTTTACGGGCAAAGAACGCTTTGTACTCATCTCGCTGTCCCGACGTGCACTCTTCCAGATCGCCGCTGGAGCTGTACGGGAGTCGCCGTGAGGCAGAGAGGTCCTCGATCTCATTTATGCTTCACACGTCGTTTTGTACTGACTCAAAGAGAGTTACGGACTCCCCGGGCTTGAGAATCACTACTTCGACCTCGGGTGCCGTCTTCGCCGCATACTGCGCAAAAAGGTGAGGCGGTTCCGCCAATACAGGATCGTGACGTCTCACTCCGACATGCGCGAATGTTCCCCAGTGAATTGGTATTGCCACTGTGGGTCTGAGCAGGCGCGCCGCCTCGGCGGCTCTCAAAGGATCAAGATGCCCGGGTCCGACGTTATGCCCCCACCCCGATACGGGAAGTAGCGCCACATCCAGGTCGCTGCCCAAATCTGCCATTCCGGCGAAGAGATCGGTATCTCCCGCGAAATAGATTCTCTTGCTTCCCGAGATGATAAACCCAAGAGCTATCGCCGTTGGACCCAAAGGCGGCCGAAAGCCGGAGTGCACAGCCGGGGTCGCGGTCACGGTAAGGGATTTAACGGCGGTTGCTTCGCCATGATCGAGCTCTTCCACCTCATGAAATCCGCGGCGCCGAAGGAGCGTTCCCGCACCGCGTGGCACGATCATGCGCGTTTTCATACCAAGCCGGCGAAGAGAAGGAATGTCGCAGTGATCGAGATGCAGATGCGAGATCAGGACGGCCTCGATCGACTGAATCCATTTCCCTTCGGGGAGAGGACCGCGCCTGTACAAATGCGTTACGCGGGGCCGCAGCATTGGATCCGTCAAAATCCTCACGCCGTCCAGCTCGACACTCAGCGTGGCATGGCCGATGTACGCGATCCTCATCTACGCTACGCGCGGCATCTTTAGCGGTCCGGCTGGATCCTCGATTTCACATCGAGCGCCGCGTCCTACGTCTGCCAGAGCAAGGAGGAATGAATGTTCTTGAAGCGTCGGCATGAAACGAGTATGGATCCTGTGCTGAACATCTCTGGCCCAGCAGCTCGGTTCGATGTGATGTCCGTCCCGCAGCGGAATGTGCCGCAGAATTATATGGCTACCAGCCGTACAGCGCCCGGCCGATGCCCTCGTAGTCAGGAGCGCCTAGCCAGCAACTTCCCCGTTCACAGAATCTCGTCGTAGCACGACGCTCCTACGACGCTATGACATGGACGGGTAGGACATCAAGCGCGTACCGTACCGCCTCTACCTCCGCCATACGGCTGCCCTCGTCGAATGCCCGCGCGAACATGTCGGAGTCGATTGCAGCCCGCACAGACTCACTAATTCCACTATTCAGTGCATCCGACGTGGGAAGTGCAACCGCTCCAGTGGTGTCGCGGAGTGTTTTCGCGGCACCGAGAAGGCGGGCACTCCGCTCCGGGTCGTTCTCGACCAGATGCACGCCCGCGAGGCCCTCGAGGCAGGCGGCGATGTTCCCCTGGTCGTTCAGCTGCAGACTCAGCCTCAATGCCTCATGGAAGTGCTCGGTGGCGATGGCGGAGTCTCCACCAAGACGCGCTATGCCTCCGAGAGCGAGGAGAACGCCGGCCAGGTTGAGCTTGTCAGGCGACAGCCGGTAGCGCCGGGCGCTCTCTGTCAGCAGACTGTGCGCAACCTCCAGGTTTCTTCCAGCGATAGCGATGAAGCCCTGGAGCATCAACACAACGGCCTGGACCCAGTCGTCCTCGGTTCGGCGCCCAATCGCGAGAGCCTCCTCCAGCCAGAGACTGACCGTGGCGACGTCACCGTGGTACGGCAAAGTGAAGGCGGGAACCCATGAGGCAAAGGCAAAAGCCATATCCTGGTGCATGGGCCGAAGGATTTCCCGCGCTTCACGCGCTGCCTCGACCGATGAGTAATCGGGAGTCGCCCCTGCGTATCCGATGAGGGCTGCGGCTAGCGTAAGATCGTCATCCAGCTCACGGGCGATTGCGACCGCTTCCGCCGCGTACTGCTGCGCACGATGGACCAGTCCCACACCCCAGGCACAGGCATCTGCACCGACAAGACCGAAGGCGCGCTCAAGAGTTCGCCCTTGAGCTTCCGGCAGTGCCAGCAAATCCTGCATCCACCGTAGACCTTCTGCCGGCGCCATGTGCAGGTACCAGATCCACAGGTGCCCGACAATCGGTAGGGCCAGGCCTGGCACTCTGTTGTCAAGTGACCACTGCAGCGTAGCCCGAATATTGTCGCGCTCGTAGCTCACCATCTCCAGAATCGGATCGCGCGCCGCACTCATCATGATCCAGAATGACTGGTTTGCGAGCTCGCGGAAATATTCTGCATGGCGCCGTCGTAAGATTCCCGATTCGCCCCGTTCTTCCAGCCTTTCCAGCGCGAACTCGCGGATGGTCTCGAGCATGGTGAATCGGGGTTCAAGATTCCCCCCTGGTCCTGGCGCCTCCTCCTGGCGCATTAGACTCTTATCCACAAGTGATGTCAGTCCGTCGAGAAAATCAATGGCGAGATCGCGCTCGCCATTGCACACGGCCTCCGCGGCCTGGAGAGTGCACCCTCCGGTAAAGACAGCAAGCCGGCAAAAGAGTGTCTGCTCAGCGCCATCCAGCAAGTCG
>DASVZE010000315.1:0-4354 GCA_036391775.1 Chloroflexota bacterium
GCGCATCCTGCCCCCCTGCGGCATGCTCCTCGCCACGAGTCCGGATACTGCGGTTTATCTCACTCTCTGGATTGGGGTCGAGTGCATGGCGATAGTACTCGACAGCGGTGATGAGATTGCCTCTGAGCGGCTCCGGCTGGCCAAGATAGGTATCAGTGACCAGGACGGTGCGGCAGAGATGTCCGGCCAACCCGCCCACCGACAGTCCCGGTAAGGCGCTCTCTTCCCTCCAACGTCGTCCTGTGTCTACTGAGGCAAGGAGCAGCCGAACCGCCGGAAGAGCAGCGAGAAAGGTCGAGCGCATCCAGGTCATAGTCACAGCTTATAGAGCATCTACGACGAGCGTGCCGTGGCGTAGCTGCCGGAAGTTGTTGCGCCTGCGCCATCGTTTCTTCCACTTACCGCTTCGTAGCCAAACTCCGTCATGAGCTTTAACGAGCCCCGCTCTATGTCGCCTACTTCCTCCGGGCTCAGCTCATGCTTCCAACGTCCAATGGAGCTTCTAAGGAAAGTACCGGAGCGAACCTGTGGATCACCTCGAGCCTCCTCGTTATCCGCGCCCGGATCGAGGACAGCATCATCCCACGGCTCGTGCACGAAGTCGAGCACACGGCGCAGTGTTGCTTCAGGCTCACACACGAGATCCTCGTAGCGTATTTCCATGTAGCGGTCAGGACTGTCACGCCAGGGCTGGCCGGCGCGAATTGCCTTCCGCCAGTCTTTAGCGGAGCGGGAGGCAGTAAATTTGGCCCATTCAGGTCGATCACGCTTCGTACGATCCCGAATGGAGCAGAACACATCCCGGGGATCTCGGATGATGTGTACGAACTGAGCACGGGGAAAGAGCCGGAATATATAGTCAATCCGAAGGATGTTGGTCGGTGTCTTTTCCGCCCAACGCTGCTTCCCTTGGCGGAGCTGGTAGCGAGTGAAAAGGTTGTCAACCAATGCTGCCAACGCACGGTCAACAGCCTCCGGTCCAAAGCCGTACCGCTCGGTCCGCTCGCTCCATTCATCCGTGAGCTGGTTATGCCAGCGCATAAGGTCAGGATGCTGGATAAACTTACTCTCGGGACCACACGCAATGTGTGGATGGCGATTCAGTAGCACACGAAAAAGGCTGGTTCCGGAACGACGCTGGCCCCCAATAAAGATAGGCGAACGTGTGTCAGAGGGCAGCGGGGCTTCTTGCATCATGTCACCCCTCTCGACTCGCTGTACTTGCCACTCCCATGGTGGAGTCCTCCTGCACTCGACTAGGCTCGTAACCCACGCAGCGCATCATTGGCCCCGCGATCGTTTCGATCTGTTCCACATCCTCGACAGGTAAGTCTCGTTGCCAGCGTTCCACCGACGTTGTAAATACTTGCCGGTTCGCATTTGACTGGGCCGGCACGATCACGGCAGTATCGTTCGATCCGAGGATGCAATCATCCCAGGGTTCTCGCAAGAACATCAAGACAGTTCGCATGGTCGCCTCGGGATCATAAACAAGGTCTTCGTAACGAACCTCGAGGTACCGGGGATCATCCCGCCAGGCCAATCCTCGCCGGATGCGTTTCACCCAGCTTCGGGCAGTCTCGTCCGCGGTAAATTTGCTCCAGCGCGGGGTCTCGGTGCTTGCCTTTCGCCGGACAGAGCAATGCACGTCACGGGGATCACGCACCATATGAATGAACTGCGCCTGGGGAAACAGACGGAATAGATAATCAATGCGCAGGATGTTTTTCGGTGTCTTCTCCGCCCAACGTCTCTTGCCCCTTTGAAGCTGATAGCGCGTGAAGACATTGTCGACAAACGCTGCAACCGCTCGATCCATTTCATCTGCGCCAAAGCCATACTGTTCAAACTGAGGCACCCAGGTTTCCTCGAGGTAGCGATGAAACTCGAGGAAACTGGTACGGTCCAGCAGTTGACTTTCGGGCCCGCATGCGATGTGAGGATGACGATGCAACATCACCCGCATCAAGGTGGTGCCGGAACGGTGATGGCCACCGATGAATATGGGCGAGCGAGTGTCCGAAGCAAGACCGGCTGAGGAGGCTTTCCGCATGTATTCGGATGCTTTCTCTATCATGCGATTGATGACCTCGTTCCCAGCGGGGTTGTTATTGCATGGACTTGCTGCGCATACACCTGCGCGTACCACCCTTTCCTCTGAAGTAACTCCTCATGGTCGCCGCTCTCCACGATGCGGCCGCCCTGCAGAACCAGGATCTTGTCGGCGCGGTGAATAGTGGAGAGATGGTGGGCGATGACGAAAGTGGTACGACCTTCCATAAGCCGTGCCAGCGCTTCCAGCACCAACGTCTCCGTTTCGGCATCCAGGCCAACAGTCGGTTCGTCGAGGATGAGGATCGGTGCGTCGCGGACAATCGCTCGAGCGATAGCAATACGCTGACGCTGCCCCCCGGACAAGCTTGACCCACGCTCGCCGACGATCGTATCGAACCGCTCGGGGAGCGGATGGATGAATTCCATGGCGTTAGCTGCCTCAGCTGCCATATACACATCGCGTTTCGTCGCGTCCGGGTTGCCGTACGCAATGTTGTCGTAGATGCTACTCCGGAAGAGAACCGGCTCCTGGAGAACGAGACTGATCTGCGAGCGCAGAGAGTGAAGCGTGTATTTCCGCACATCCTCGCCGTCGATGACGACTGATCCCTCGGTTGGATCGTAGAACCGGGGGATCATACCAAGTGTCGTGGTCTTACCGGACCCGGTTGTTCCAACCAGAGCGACAATGCTGCCCCGCTCCGCCTCGAAAGACATATCATGCAAGACCGGATGTTCGGGTTCGTATGCGAATGAGACATGATCAAACACCACATGCCCACGCAGAGGAGGCGCCGGACGAGCCGTCGGAAGATCATGCAGATCAGGGGAAGTATGGAGGATCTCGAGGACGCGCTCGGCCCCAGCCATTCCGCGAGCCGTTACCATTGAAACTTTGGCCAGCTGGCGCAGCGGGCTGTACATCGCTCGAAAGTACGAGACGAACACCAGTAGCTCACCGGGAGTGAGGTTATGAACAAGCACCTCACGCACCCCCAGCCAGACGACAAGCACAGTGCTCAGAGTTCCCAGGATATCGATGATGGGGGAGAATTGAGCCTGCAGCTTGGCCGTCCGCAGGCCGGCTGCCAGACTGACGCCGCTCTGCTCTTCAAAGCGCCGCTGCTCGAAGTCTTCCCGCGTGAAGGCTTTGACGACACGGATCGAGGAAACAACTTCCTGAACGATTGAGCTGACCTGCCCCTCACTGCGGCGCGATTGCCGGGTAGCCTGCTTGATGGCACGGCGATAGTGCCGAGCCGCGCCGTACATGAACGGCGCGATGACAAGCGCTACAAGCGTGTACCGCCAATCGAGCCATGCCATGACACTCACCATGAACACGATCGTCAAGCCGTTAACAAACACGGTCGAGGACGCGGTGACGATCATATCCTGAATGTTTCCGATGTCCGCGGTGAGGCGGGCCATCAGATCGCCGGTCCGCCGGCTCCCATGAAACCTCAGTGAAAGCTGCTGAACGTGCGCGAATAGATCGCGGCGCACGTCGAAGACAAAGCGCTGACCGACATTGCTTAGCTGAAGATTGCCAAAGTAACTAAAGGTTCCATCGGCCAGGGCAATGAGTATATACGCCGCGACGATGAGGTTGAGAAGACCAAACTTGCTGTTACCCACGAGCGAGTGGATTAGCTGTCCCAGCGCTCCGTGGATATGGTGTTTTCCGATAACGCTGTCAAACACAAACTTCAGCGGCCACGGGGCAAGGACATCCATCGCGACCTGCCCAACCAGAAAGAGCACCATAAGGCAGATGGTCGCCCAGTAAGGACGCAGATACGGCAGGAACCGCCGATACACCTGCATTCCGGTTAGCACTGGGGTGTCGTCGACTGCCATTATGACTGCACGATCAACTGCTCTGACTTAACACTGTCAAGAATGGTGGTCACCTGATGCGCAACTCTCTCCCAGGTCACAAGTCCTCGCGGAGCCTCCCGTTCCAGGCGCTCTCGCAAACGCGCATCACCGGCAAGCCGCGTGAGTGCATCAGACAACGAGGCCACATCGTTGGGGAGAACCAGATAGCCGTTCTTCTCGTGACGGATCGCCCTCGCAATCTGCCCTACATCCGACGCAATTACCGCCTTGCCGGCTGCCATGTACTCATACAGCTTCAGTGGAGAGAAGTAGAAGTCGGAAGCCCATCGATATGGAGCAACCGGGATGTCCATGGCCGAAACGCAGAGCGGAATATCTGCATGGGATATGGGACCCGTGAAGACAATCTGCTGTCCAAGCCCAGACTGTACTGCCTGTGATTCCAGCGCCTTTCGCT
>DASVZE010000316.1:0-2740 GCA_036391775.1 Chloroflexota bacterium
ACCGGCATTCCTCGCCGAGCTGCACCGCAGGGGGCTGGCGGTGACCCTCAACGTCCACCCGGCCGACGGGTCAATGCTGTCCCGCATCTCACCGGTCATCGGTAGGGTGGGACCGCGGTCGCAGCCGCAGTGTCAATCGAAAAAGAACTGGTAGCGTGTGAAAGCGACCATTCTTGCGGGCTACCTGGAGTCAGGATGGACTTTAGCAGGTGCGTTATCCTCATGCCTGGAGTGGCCGCTAGAGAGGACCTGACGGATGGTCTGGGCGTTTGAGTCACCGGACTTCGACTATGACGATTGGGCACCGTATGCCGTCTATGAAGATTCCGATGTCCTCGTCATCAGGAGCGAAGGTGACTATTTCTTCGCTCTCAGAGTCGACGACGTCGGCGATCGATGGCACCCTCTTCCCATGGAAAGTGACAATCCGGAGGACCTCGAGCGATTGAGGTCGGTCACCGATGTCCTGCTTGATGCCGCCGCAAATAACCGAAGACAGCTGCAACGCTTGGGGTTAACCGGCGAGGAGGTTTCGTCGGGCGCGAACGGCTGGCCGGCGGGCGGTGATGACTGGCGGCGCGTTGACGACTACGACACCCTGTGGGGAAGGCTCCAGCAACTGGTTCCCACCGTCATGCGATTAAAGGGACGGCTTTCAGAAGGAGATCCGCGGGAGAGCTGAGGCGCAGGAGCTACACAGACTTACCACAGCGACCAGCCCTCATCGATTCCCACTACGAGCCGCCGCAGATCGTGTGACCCATTGGGCCGCGCGTATTCGTAGTAGCAGTGCAGAGTGCCGACCTGGCGGATAGCCTCGACATAGCGCACCGAGCGAGTGCCATGCGGCGCCACAATGGCGGGCTGCTCCGACGTGAGCCTGGTCCAGTGGCGTAGATCGGTAGACGTTGCAAGGCCGCAGCGCTCCTCGTAGTTCTCTTGATGGGACGCCGAGCCGTCGTAGAAGCCGAGCCAGAAGCCGGCCAATGGTACCAGGGAATTCAGACGTGACTGGTAGCGGTCCCAGGTGCCGGGGCCGCCGGTATGCAGGATCTGTCCCTCCCACTGCCAGTGACGGCCATCGGAGGAGGTACCGAGACCGGTCGGTGCGGTGATCAAGCCCGTGTTGTAGACATCCGCAGTTTGATGCATGATCGCGGCGTCGTGAGCCGTCCGTAACCCGCGAGCCGCGTAGCTGATCAGCATGTGCCATGTGGATCCAACCCGGAAAACCCAGGGATCTTTGACTCCCTCGACCTGCTCATTGCTTGCGTGGCTCACATCATCCGCCGTCAGGGCCGGATGGAGGGAGGCTGCCTCGAAGCGTGACGGATGGTCCGCTTCGAGGAAATCGATACGCCAGCGGTTGTCGGCGGGATCGACATAGCTAACGAAGAGACGGTAGATGTCGCCGTCGCGTACCAGAGAGAAGCGCTCCATCGACGGTGTGTTCCACTCGTCCTGGCGCACTTCCCAGACGTCGTCAAAGTGCAAACCGTCGGTACTTCGGGCAACCCGCGCCAGGTACCCCCGCTCCCCCAGGACATCCGCGTACATTCCGCGGGGCCGGCGCCGGCGGTAGGTGAGCCACCAGCAGCGCTCCACCAGATCGTAGAGGATGCCCGGCGCCCCGACCCAGTAGCCCTGGCCCTCGTGCTCCGGTTCGAGGACGATGTCGCCGACCTCTGCCCGAAGGTGAAAGGGCGTAAGCTGGTCAAACTGCTTGTTGCCGGGATGCGGCGAGCCCGTCATCGCTGCACGATCCTGCTCTGGCTGGTATCCGGGTGGTGGGGTCAACGCCGCAAGCTACGTGCCACCGTGGCGGGCCGCCGGGAATCGTGCACAAGAGATGACAGAACTCAGCGAGGTCGTCCGGCGAATGTGGTCGGCGTTACTCGGGCACGCAAAATGCGGCATAGGGATCTAAGACGGAGTGTATTCACACAAAGGAGTGCAACGATGGCAGAACGACGAGCATCCGTAATCTGGGAAGGAAGTCTCACCAAAGGACATGGCACTGTTTCAAGTGGAAGTGGTGTCTTACACAACTCTCCAGTGACCTGGGCATCACGCGTGGAACGAGAGGACGGCATGACCAGCCCGGAAGAGCTATTGGCGGCCGCACAGGCCGAGTGCTACGCCATGGTGCTTTCTAATCTGCTCGGGAAGCAGGGTAAAGAGCCCGAGCGTCTGGACGTGACGGCGATCTGCACTGTCGAGCGGCAGGACGGTGGTTTGAAGATCACCACCATGAAGCTTCAAGCCAAGGGCCGGGTCCATGACATGGATCAGGAGGCGTTTACTCGCCTGGCTGAAGAGGGCGAGAAGAACTGTCCTGTCTCGAACGCTTTGCGTGGGAATGTACAGATCAGTGTGGAGGCCAAGCTGGAGACGGCTGCGTCTACGCCGCGCTAGCGCCGGACCTGACGGCACTATGCGGATTCGTTGAGCCACCAGATCGTTGCGGAGCCGGTGCCGGCGAGAACCAGTGGCTCGACGAGCCGGCTTTGTGCATTGGCCGAATCTACTCCCCATTTAGAGACCTCGTGGATTATGAGGTCTTGATGGTGCTGGAAGGCGTAGGAGCCACTCGCCGAAAGGCGGGCGGCTCCTATGGTTCTCGGACGTCGGGCATCCTTGTTGACCATTGTGGTAAACTCCAGCACCTAGCCTCCGCTTGTCAGTGGGCGGAGGCATTTTACCGTCAATGTACGAGGATAGAATGACCGCATACGATCTT
>DASVZE010000317.1:0-2820 GCA_036391775.1 Chloroflexota bacterium
ACTGTACTGGCAGCCACAAATCAATCGCACGCACAGATTCCACCAGTAGTCACCGACACCCCTCCTTCCACCTCAACACCAACCTTTACCGCGACTGCGACAGCAACGACCGGCCCAACCGCGACGGCAACGCCCATTCAGTTCACGACAAGTAATGGGTTCTGCCTGTCTGCTCCGTACAACCAGGTAATTCCCTGCCCTGCTTCACCCGTTCCCACCCGCACGCCGGTACAGGTTACCAAGACTTTGTCCGTCAGCGGCGGAACTCCCGGGCCGTACGACACGACGATGTATACAGTCACTATCACGTCGAGCGTGCTCTGCTTTTCCTTGACCGAGCCAGTTTATCTGGCGACGCTGGGTAATCCCGACGCGGTCGCGATCACTCCCATCCTGCCAAACTATGTCGCTCCTGGTGGGAATCTCATACCCGTTCAACTTGATCCGGCGACAGGCACAGCCGTCTTTTCGCTCGAGGTTTTCAACAAGGTTGTCGGTCCGGAAGGTCTGTCGGTAAAGGCAACCTGGCCGCAAGAAGGCGTGGAACGTGTGGTTAATCTCATTCCTGCCGCTCCGCCGACCGCTACCGCCACCCCGTTACCCGGTGCTTCAACAGCGACACCAACCGCAACGGCGCCTGCAACTCCCGCGTCCACCACAACCGGAACTCCCGGCACTCCGGCCGCCGCCGCGACGCCCACCGCGACCACCTCTTCACAAACGTTCTTTGTGCGGGCATGCGCCACGCCAAACCCGGTAGCAGCGGGCAGTACCGCGACTCTCTACGCACAGACATTACCCGGTGCGACCTGCACCGCAAGAATCCAATACAACGACGGATCATTTCCCAGCAGCGCTGATTTTTCAGGCGACCAACAAACCGCCGACACGAGCGGGTTCGTGGTGTACCCATTTACCGCCAACACGACGGCCACGGGTGGATCCGGAAAAGTGACATGTACGTTCAACGGGCAGACTGAGACAGCCACAGCGACTTTCGGCGTGACGCAACCCACGACGGCAGTGCCGGGCAGCAGCGGTGCAGCCGCAGCGATATGCGGCACTGGCTCCGGCGTACAAGTCACCGCGGCAGTTAGCGCGTCATCGATCAAGCGAGGGTCGGTAGTGACAGTGTTTGGATGTATCACGTCGGACGGCAAGCCACTGTCCGGTGTGCCGATGACGGCTTTCTTCAACTACCGAACGGCTGCTCAATCCTGCTCCGGCGCGTCGGATGCGACGGGAGTAGCGTCTTGCTCTGAATCCGTGCCGGCCGACGCACCGACCTCCCCCGCAACAGTATCCGTCACTTTTAGCTATAACGGTCAGCGATACGCGGCCGCTACCCAATTCACGCCGTACTAGGTCACCAGACGTTTGGGACGTTCCAATGCCGGGGCGCCTTATAAAATCTTGTCCAGTCCGTATGACGCTTGAGGTGTCTACGGCTCAGGCACACAATAGCTGGGAGTCATCGTCCGGGACCTTCGAGCCGCTATCAATTCTTCCCTGGCTACCTTGACCGGAATCGCATGCGCTATTGCAGCGCATTGACAGGACGGTAGGGCGCCGGTAAGCTGGCTCCGTTAAACGAGAGGGCGAGTGGTTCCTCTCGTACGACTTCTGCTTGACGCGACGGACGAGCGCGAGTGCAATGCCCAGCTTGACGCGGGAGTAGGCGCGGCCTGCCTCTCACGCGCTGTGCAGCTGATGGACGGGGGAGCGAGAGATGTCCACCATAGAAAGCCAGACCACGCAGAAGGCATTGCTTGAGTACAAGTGGCAGGCGGCCGGTGTGGTGACCATCGGGCTATTTCTGTCCATGCTCGACAACACGATCGTCAGCGTCGCTCTCCCCGCCATGCGTCAGGACCTCAACACGACGTTCCAGACAATTACCTGGGTGGCGACCGCCTACTTCCTGGCTCAGGCGGCCGTCATTCCGATTACAGGATATCTGAGCGATCGGCAAGGGACGAAGGCGGTCTTTGTTTCTGCTCTCGCCATCTTCCTGGTGGGTTCAATTCTGTGCGCGGCGGCGACATCCAAGGAAATGCTCATCTTCGCGCGCGTCGTTCAAGGCATCGGGGGCGGAGCCCTCATGCCCACCTCATTTGCCATCGCCTACAAAGCGTTTCCGCGCGATGAATGGGGCCGCGCGACTTCCGCCATCGGGGTTCCGGTTTTGCTCGCGCCAGTGCTGGGTCCGGTTATCGGCGGACTTCTCACCAGCGAATTCGGCTGGCGCGCAATTTTTGCCATAAATCTGCCGATCGCGGGCGCAGGCGTCGTCCTTGCATTACTAGTGCTGCGCAATCGGTCCAGCGAACTGGGAGCGGCGGCGCCCGTAGAAAGTCGCTTTGATTTGATCGGTTTCGGGCTGTGTGTGCTCAGCTTCACCACCCTGATTTACGGACTCACAGAGGCAGGACTACAGGGATGGACGGACCCCGGGGTGGATCGGATCTTTGTTGGAGGAGCTGTGCTCCTGGCCCTTCTGGTCTGGACAGAGTGGGTGACGCCCAATCCGGTGCTCGACTTTCGCCTTTTTCTCATCGGTCCATTTGCCCGTGCCAACATTCTGCTTTGGCTGGTAGCCGCGTCCTTCTACGGCACACTCTTTCTCATCCCGTACTTCTTCGAAAACGTAATCGGAACGTCCGCATTGAGTGCCGGAGAAATCTTGATCGGGCAGGGTGTGGCGGCGGCGATCAGCATCGCCGTGGCTGGAGAGTTGTACAACAAGGTCGGACCGCGGGCCCTGGTGGGAGTGGGAACAGCATGCCTGGCGGCAGGAACTATCGGTTTCACGCAGCTGTC
>DASVZE010000318.1:0-4701 GCA_036391775.1 Chloroflexota bacterium
GGCCATTGTCCACGCGAATCACGACGTGATGCGCTTCGTCCAGAGACCAGAAGTACACATGCAAGAGAAGGACATTTAGCAAGATGATTACGGACAGGCGTCGGCGCGACGTGACCCAGGGCCAGGTCAAGACTGCGACCACCGCGCATGCGACGGTAACGGCGAGCGCTACCGGGCTAAAGCGCTCTGTGCCGAGTGTCCACCCCAGCGAGGCAAGTAATCCGGCAGCCGCGACTGGGGCAGACCACGGTGAGACTACCTGCTTCGTGGGAAGTCGGCTCAGGCGTGCGAGCCGGCAGTCTCCGGCATTTGAGCCGTTCGCACCTTACCAACCGGAGTCAGCCAGTCAGCGTACTTGGTATTTCGGCCCTTTACGACGTCGAAATAAAGCCGTTGTAGGGCGGACGATATGGGACCGATCTGGCCGTTTCCGACCTTTCTCTTGTCCATACTGCATACCGGGGCAACCTGCGCTCCGGTGCCGGTTAAAAAGATCTCATCGGCGTAGTACAGCTCGGTACGAGCAACCGTTCGTTCGACGGTGGGTATTTCAAGCTCATGCCGGGCCAGTTGAATAATTGTGTCCCGGGTAATCCCTTCGAGAATGCCGTCCGCGACCGACGGAGTGATGAGGACGCCGTCCCTGACCAGGAAGATGTTCTCAGCACTGCCCTCCACCACAAACCCCTGCTGATTCAAGACGATCGCCTCGTCATATCCGTTGAGAACTGCCTCATTCTTGATGAGTGCAGTATTGACATAGTTACCGGTTACCTTGGCCCGACCTGGTATCGCGTTATCATCCGAACGCTTCCACGAGCTGACGCACAGCGACAGTCCGCGGTCAATATCGACGTAGTTGCCGAACGGACTGGCGAAAATGGTCAGATCGTCGGCCACCCCTTCCATCGACACTCCGATCTGTGCCGAAGACTTGTATGCCAGGGGACGAATGTACACGTCCTGGCGATAGCCATGCAGGGCAATGAGGTCCAGGGTCAACGAGACCAGCTCGTCGACAGTTAACGCCACGTCGATGCAGACCATCGCAGTATTTTTCAGGAACCGTGCATAGTGTTCGCGCAAGCGAAAGATGAATATCTCTTCAGCTTCCTCGTTCCAATAGCCGCGTATACCCTCGAAAACGCCTGTCCCATAATTAAAGGCATGCGTCATGACGCTTACTTTCGCCTCTTGCAGCGGTACGATCCTTCCTTCAAAAAAGGCGTAACGCTGCGGTTCCGTGTTTATCACGTCGGTTCCTCCTGAGGCGAGATACAGAATTTGACTTCACGGCATTATAGTGCCGCGCGGGGCATGGGCTGAGTGGTGGGCGCGACAGGACTCGAACCTGTGACCACGCGGATGTAAGCCGCGCGCTCTGCCGACTGAGCTACGCGCCCATGAACTTCGGCGAAGTGGGAGCCCATTCTATGACCTCTTCGCCGGCAGCCCGCAACGTGTCGCGGTAGAGACAGTCGTAACTATTCCCACCCACGAAGAGACTCAATCGCCTGATTAACGCGCGCGAGCGATGTATCGCGTCCCAATACTTCCAGGGTTTCAAAGAGGCCCGGCGCCGCAGTCCGGCCGGTCACCGCGACGCGCACAGTACCGAACACGGTTCCCGTCTTCAGTCCAAGCTCATCCGTGAGGTGGCGGAACATCGGCTCCAGTTCGCTTGCCGAGAAACTCGGAGCAGCCTCCTGCAGTATCCTGGCGACCGCAGCCAGTATCAGGGATGCCTCCTCCGGGCTTGATTTCTTCTGAACGAGGGTCGCCGGGTCGTAGGCCAGCTTCTCTTGCAAAAAGAATTCCACTGCGGATGGCGTGTCTCCCAGTGTTCTTACTCGAGTCTGTTCCAGTGCGAGCGCACGTCGCGCGCGCAGCAGTTCCTCATCCGTCGGAGGCGAGGAGATAAGTCCCCGCAATTGCAGGAATGGGAGTGATCGCTCCACAAATTCGTCGAGTGACAAAGATCGAATGTGGACGCCGTTCATCCACTCAAGCTTCTCTTCATTCCACACTGGACTGGCCTTGCCGAAATGGCTCAGGTCAAACGCTTCCACCAGTTCCTCCGGTGAAAAGATCTCACGCTCCTCCGGATAGCTGGCGCCCAACGTGGCCAGGTAGTTAATGATGGATTCGGGCAAAAAGCCATCGTCACCGTAGGCGACGACTGCTTCGGCCCCGTGCCGCGCACTGATTTTCCCCCGGTCCATGCCGACGACCAGGGGAACGTGGGCAAACGCCGGAGTCTTCTTGCCGAGGAAGTTATAGACCAAGATCTGACGGGGGGTATTTGGTACATGATCCTGGCCGCGGATGACGTGCGAGATCTCCATCGTGACATCATCGACCACGACGGCAAAATTGTAGGTCGGGATGCCATCACTTTTCACGATGACAAAATCGTCGATCTCGGAATTGTCCACCTGAATTGGCCCCAGTACGAGGTCATCAAATCCGGTCGCTCCCTCGTCCGGCACCGCGAGCCGAACAACATGCGATAATCCCATCGCTTCGCGAGCCGCTCGTTGCTCGTCTGAGAGGTACCTGCATGTGCGAGGATAGCGGAACGCGCGGTGTTCCCGGCGCGCCTCTTCACGCAAGGCGTCCAATTCGGCGGAAGTGCAGTAGCAGGTATAGGCATTCCCGGCCCTGAGGAGCGATTCGGCGCACTCTTGATAGGTACTTAGCCGGCCCATCTGAAAATACGGTGGATACGGGCCTCCCACGTCCGGCCCCTCGTCCCAGGTCAGGTTCAACCACCGAAGTGAGTCCAGAATGCTTTGCAGGTGTTCCGGCCGGGAGCGTTTCTGGTCTGTATCCTCTATCCGAAGAACGAAGGTCCCGCCGTGGTGTCGCGCGAATAGCCAGTTAAGGAGTGCGGTGCGCGTTCGCCCTATATGGAAAGGCCCAGTGGGACCCGGAGCCATCCTTACACGGACTGCTGGAGTTTCAGCCATAAGACTCTCTTCTTCCCCTCTTTCCAGTCTGCCATGTTATAGCCGTCCGGCAAGCCCGGCCAACGCGGTGATGCGATCGGCCACTATAATGACCGACATGATTGGCCCTGAAGCCCTGTTCCGGTGGCGCGCGCCGGGTGCTTCTCATTTGTGTGGTGTGAGTCAAGCGAGTGTCGACATGAACGTATCCGATTCCGGAGATGAACAGCCACTTGCCTGGAGTGCAGCGTTGCTGGCAACGCCGGTGTATTCAAGCGACGGTGACCGTGTGGGACTGCTCGACGAGATTCTAGGATCTCAGGCGGAAGACATATTCCACGGAATAGTTGTCAGCTCTGCGGACCGTGGTCGCCGCGTTGAGATTGCGGCAGTCAATGTGACGTCGATCACGAATCAGCGTGTCGAAATATCTCTGACGAGCGAAGAAGTGCGTGCTTTGCCCGAATACGGCGACGAGCGGACGTATCGCTTGAACGTATCAGGGGGGAGGCCGCATGACGTGAGTTGGACGGAGGATCGTGATAAAGGTCCCAGATAGGACACTCTGGCGACGTTACACTTTCCTTACGGAGCGCGTTAGTCAAGTGGCGGGTTGCCCATCGGAGGGGTTTCCTGACCAAGCCTAGCGCACCACGCTATCCCGAAAAAGGTCAACACAGAAGCAGAGGAGTGAGCGAATGGTCCACATGCCCAGAGTCGTGATTGCCTCATTCGGCGCTGCAGCTCTCGCCGGTGGGGTTTTTACAAACGCCATGGCGAGCCAGCCGCACCCGTTCTATGGTCTGACCAAAGTGACCGGCAAGAGTTATGTCGTTGCCGGGAACCTGAACGTCAATGGAATTCTCCACGCAAACCAGAATGAAAGTGTTTACGGGCACTTTTATGCCCACAATGGCGCTCAGGTGTGGAAGAGCTTTATCGTTCGCACTGGAGGCATGCAAATCTTGAGCGGGGGGCTCAAAACCGACGCATTGACCGTGACGGGCACCAGCCCGGTCACTTTCCAGAACGCCGCGGTGACCAATGCGCTCCAGGCGGGAAGTATCAGTGCCGGCTCTCTGGCCGTAACATCGGGCGCGACGGTAGCCGGCAAACTGACGGTGAGTGGTGGAATCGATGCCGGTGGTAGTGCCATATCGACGACCGGCGCTCTGTCAGCAGGCTCCGTGACGACGGGAACGCTGAATACCAGCGGAAACGTTAATACCGGGACCGGTACCATTACGACGGGCGGGATTCAGGACAACGGGAACCTGACGGCTAACTCGATTGCAACGAGTGGTGCAATAACGGCCAATGCAGGCGCTGTATTCAAGGGGACAGTAGACTTCAGTCAGGCAACGGTTACGGGCCTCCAGACCGGCGGAATCGGCTCGAATTTTACGACTCTGACAGTCGGCACCAACGGCGCGACCAACCCTCCATTCACGTTGACGGCCAACAACCACTCGACGACGCTTGGAGTCACCACCTCCGGACAGTTGGCCCTTGGGCCAATATCCGAGACCGGCGATCTGGCCGTGAGCGGAAACGGCGCCTTCACCGGAAACCTGGCTGTGTCCGGATCCGGCGGTGTGACGACCAGTGTTGTCTCCGCCCCCGCCGGCACGAATAACTCTCTGACGGCTCTCACCCTGCAAGGAAACGGGATCAATCTGAACGGAACGACGTCACTTCAGAGTGGCAGCGATCTGGTCCTTCCCGGTAGTCCATCGGCATCCAGTCCAACGGC
>DASVZE010000319.1:0-6666 GCA_036391775.1 Chloroflexota bacterium
CCGACATGCTCTCTGGCCAGCCCAACACCCAGCAGGACCGCGACCACTGGGTTGACGTAGGCATAGCTGGTGGCAAGCGCAGGGCGTACACGTTGCAACAAAAAGGCGTAGGCGCTGAAGGCGATCAGAGAGCCGAAGACCACCAGATACAGTAGTGCGAGTAGCGAGTGTCCGGTCGGCAGAACCGGATGTTCTCCGTGCGCGGCACCTGCGAGAACGATCACGCATCCGCCCATCAGCATCTCGGCAGCGCCGGCCATCAGTCCGCTAGGTAGCTGGAGATGGGTTCCCCAGACCGAGCCAAACGCCCAGCAGGTCGCCGCCACCACAAGAATGGCGGCGCCAACCGGATCGGCTCGCAGACTTCCTTCCAGGTTGAGTAACACCACGCCGGCAAAACCAAGCGCCAATCCAGAAACCTCGACCCTGGTGGGCCAGCGGCCCCAGAACCCGGAGAACACGGCTGCCCACAGTGGGACGGTTGCAATCATGGTAGCGGTCAGACTTGATGGGACCTTTTGCTCCGCGACTGCTACCATGCCGTTACCACCAAGCAGGAGCAAGGCGCCCACTACGAACGATCCTGCCCACTCCCGGCGCGACGGAGCTGGATAGCCACGCAGCCGGAGAACGGCATACAGAATGCCACCGGCCAGCAGGAACCGCTCTCCCATCATCAGGAGCGGCGGGAATCCATGAACCGTAATGCGGATGGCGAGATAGGTGGATCCCCAGATGATGTAGAGGGCGAAGAGCGCGAGCCCGACGCCGAAGCGGTCGGCCGGTGACCTCGCGGGAGGGGTGTTCACTATCCCCTCCGGCAAAGCATCGGTGTCGGCGCAGGCGCTCATCCGGTTCGACGCTCCGAGTTCTTCTCCGCGTCCGCTCGCTCCTGTTCCTGGAGCGCTCGCTTGCGCTGCAAGCCCCAGCGATACCCTCCCAGGCCCCCATCACCCCGCACCACCCGGTGGCATGGAATAACGACGGAGGCGGGATTGGTTGCGCACGCGCGGGCTACTGCGCGGGCAGCCGTCGGCATACCCAGCCGCTCTGCCACTTCCTTATATGTCCGTGTCGTGCCGTATGGGATGCCGAGAAGCTCCTGCCAGACTCGCCACTGAAATGCAGTTGCCTGCACGTCGAGTGGCAGATCAAGTCGCGGCAGCGTGCCGTCGAGGTGGATGATCAGTGGATCGACCCAGCGGGTTAGCTCGGCGTCGGGAGTTAGCTGGGCCCTGGGAAACTCGGCATGTAGCTGTCGCTCCAGCTCGGCGTCGTCATCTCCCAGATACACGGCCGAAATCCCGCGCTCGGTGCCTGCTACCAGCAGCCGTCCCAGCCGGCTGGATACGATGGCGTATCCAATCTGCATCCCTTCTCCCCCACGCCGGTACACCGTGGGAGTCATCCCCAGGTGTGACGGAGCACGCTCGTACATCCGGCTGCTGGACCCGTACCCTGCATCATAGAGAGCCGTGGTGACAGCCGCTCCCGAGCGAAGGCTAGACTTGAGCTGCTTCATACGGTGCGCGTCGACGTACTGCCGCGGTGAAATGCCGGTGACCCGCTTGAAAACCCGCTGCAGATGATGCGGACTGAGATCGGCTATGTGCGCCAGGTCGTCAAGCGTCAGCGGATCGTCCAGATGCGCCTCAATGTACTGGCAGACACGTTCCGCAATCGCGCGATCGGACTGGTAGCTGTCCGGCCGGCAGCGCCGGCAGGGGCGGTACCCTGCACGCTCGGCCTCGCGTGGCAGCGCGAAGAACATCACCTGCGAGCGGCTCGGCCGGCGCGAAGGGCAGGCAGGCCGGCAGTACACACCGGTGGAGCGGACGGCGTAGACAAAGGGCACGTCTACCACCGGATCGCGGCGCAGAACCGTCTCCCACCGGGTCTCATCATCCATTATCGTCATCGCCATGACTGTTCCTTTCTTAAGAGTACTTGCTCTCAGGAACGATCCTATCGAAATACGGAACCCGTAACACTCCGATCCTTGCGCTCAGAGTCAAGTCCGCTTGAGCTGCCCGTTAAGCGCGAAATAGAACGGATGATCTAGGATAATGAGTGAGGTCACCGTAGCGAAAGTGGTTCGCTTTTCCGTTCGCGAGATCCAGTGCAAGAGCGCTATAAATCGGGTTCGGGGCATGCCTTTTCAGTTCAGCATCAATCCCTATCGTGGCTGCCGCCATGCCTGCGTGTACTGTTACGCCAGGCCCACGCACGAATACCTGGGATTGGGAAGCGGCAATGATTTTCAGGAGGTTATCTTCGCCAAGGTCAATGCTCCCGATGTGGTGCGCCGCGAGCTGGGGCGGCGATCCTGGCGAGGAGACCTGGTGGTGATCGGCACTGCCACGGATCCCTATCAGCAGGCGGAGTCTCGTTACAGACTGACGCGCGGCATTCTGGAGGCATTCCGGGATTTTCGCAATCCGGTGAGCATCACGACCAAGTCGCCGATGGTTCTGTGCGATCTGGACGTGCTGGAAGAGCTTGCTCGTGATGTGCAGGTAACGGTGCACTTCACCGTCACCACTCTCGACGAGACGCTCTGGCGCAAGCTCGAGCCGACAACCTCCAGGCCGCGCAAACGGCTGGAGGCGGTACGGGCGCTGCGGGAACGGGGCATCCATGCCGGAATATTTCTGGCGCCGATCCTCCCCGGTCTCACCGACAGCGCGGAGCACCTTGAAACGGTGGTGGCGGCCGCGGCGGAGCACGGCGCCGCATTCGTCTGGCCTGGAGTGCTCCGGCTTGGTCCGGGAATTAGCGAGTACTATCTTCCGTTCGTTGAACGCGAGTTCCCGGAGCTGCGTGCTCTCTACCGGCAGCTGTATCGGGGCAATTATGCCGGCTCCGAGTACACGAGGATGGTGACACGTCGCGTTGACGCGCTGAAAGAACGACATGGATTCGTGGAGCAGCTCATGCCGGCAGCTAAGCAAGCCATGTCGGCTGTCCCTATGCAGCCCAATCTGTTCGCATAGAGAGCTGTGGCACCGCCCCCGAGCACAGCAGTGGGGCCAACAGGCGTTACAGCTTATTCAGGTCATGGAACGTGAGCGCCTCGAAGGCATGGCGTGCGGCCCGTTTGTTTTGCTCGAGTGTCATCATGGTCCTCCAGCGGATGGGCGGCTGGGCGTCAAGAGCGGAAGAATGCTGGCCTGGAGCTGATCGTAGCTGCCGATGACGGTCGATCCCGAGCTGAGCAGAGGATGGGGCGTGGCCGTCCAGACTGCCTTGGGACCGAAAAGGAGATAGGCGTCCCAATCCCCTCCCTGGTCCGATGGGAGATGCGCAACCAGCCAGTCTCCGGCGATGTCTTTCCCATCCCACAAATGGACCACGCGGTGGTCGATTAGCCCATCGGTGTCCCATTCCGAGCGCGAGTCCCAGAACAGCTTGTTCGTCCAGAGAGCATAGACGGCCAGCCGCGCATTCCGGTGAGCCTTGAGGATGTGGTCCTGCACCCAACTGGCGCCCGCGGCACAGACCGCTCAGGTGGGCGAGAAGATCAGGATGAGGCGCGGCTCACCGCGATCGCGATTGAAGAGCGTCTGGAGCTGGTGCACGCTCGATAGATCGGTGAGCGTCACACCTGGCGGTGGGTGATGGTGCGGCACGATGAACTCGTAGCCGGCCGTAAATACGGCAACAGCAAGCAGAATTGCTGCAATGATCACCTTGTCTCGCCGTTTCATGCCTCTCGCTCCTCGACATGCAAGCTTGATGCTGTCTCACGACTCATGGCAGAAACACATGTTAGCGGGGTCCGTTATGCAAGAGGTTCCCCTGGAAATGACCTCGACTGTTACATGCCCAGCTTGCACGAACTAGCTCACGAAATCCATGGAGTGGTGACCCGTCTGGTCGGTGCCGGGACGTCAACTGTGGCCGCAAAGGCGGCACGGCTGCTTCGCGAGGCACAGGTCCCGCATGGGCCGACCGACCTGGCGCACATCGGGACGTGCTTCCCAGCCCCAACGGATGATCCAAAGTTGCAATCACGTACAGCGCGTCTACGTCGACCTTATGGCCTCTGGTGAGACACCGGGGCGAAACCGCGGAATCGGAGAGAATGGCCTGCTTTCGATCACCAGGCCGATCACCAGGCCGGTGATGGCCAGGGCGTTGAGGGGATGAAGCGCGGCGATGAATCGGGTCGACACCGAATCGCCAAGCTGCGCCAGTACGAACTGCAGGACCATCAGGACGAAGAGGCCGACAGCTCTGATGAGCAACCCGCGCGGCAGGCGGGCGGCCAAGGCAAGCAGGAGCTGGAGCAGTGACAATAGAACCATGATATCCCCAAGGGTACGGTGAGGATCCCAACCGGCGTCCCGCCCTGCAGCGGTCGCGTTGTGGAACTCAAAGGCGCCGTGACCCGCGAGATAGAACTGGATGGCAATCAGGATGATGAAAAGGTAAATCATGGCGACCCAGGTGGATCGCACTGCGCTAATCACGAACGTTGCTCCGAATCATCCGCCACGAACTATCCTGATCCATGCATCCCTCCCAGTGTCGTCGAACTCTGGGCATCGGGTGTGACCGCCGGCCCGGAAATCGCGACAGCTCGTCAAAAGAGCTTTAAGAGAGGGAGGCCGTGGAGTCGGATCCCGCAGCTTCTCCAGTGTGCCATAGAGAGCCTGGCAGGCGAAGTAAGCCCACGCCATGCCGGAGAGGCAGCACGTTTCGGGCTAGATGGGTTCGTCATTCCATCAAGAATGCAGACGAATCCCTATGATATGAGCAGATCCACTCCACCCTGTTCGCATAGAGAACAATGCCGCCACGTTCCGAGTATCCTCGCCCGCAGTTTCGCCGGCACCGCTGGGTGAATCTCAATGGGGAGTGGTGGTTTGCCTTTGACGATCAGGACACCGGATTGGGAGAGGGCCGGCAGCGGATTTCGGCAGAGCAGCTGCTGTCCGAGAAGCACGCGTTTTCGCTGCGTATCGTCGTTCCGTTCTGTTACCAGGCTCCTCTCTCCGGTATCGGAGATTCTTCCATGCACGATGTCGTGTGGTACGCGCGAGTCTTTGATTCGCCCGTGATCGATCCGGGCACCGAGTGTCTCCTCCTGCATTTCGGCGCCGTCGACTATCGAGCGACCGTCTGGGTCAACGGAAACCAGGTCGCTCAGCATGAGGGGGGCCACACGCCTTTCTGCGCCGATATCACCCATGCTCTTCGAGAGCATGGGAATGTCCTCGTGGTGCGGGTCGAGGACCCATCGCGTGACAGAACCATTCCGCGCGGTAAGCAGGCCTGGACTGAGCAGCCGGAGCACATCTTTTACACTCGCACGACCGGAATCTGGCAAACCGTGTGGCTCGAGCCTGTTAGCCGCCGGCGCATTGAGGATATACGCGTTACTCCACAGGTCGATAGCGAGTCAGTGGAGATAGAGGTCGCAATTCAGGGCCTGATTCCCGGCATGGCCCTGGACCTGAGAGTGGAGCTTCAGGGACGGGCCATCGCGCGGCACCGAGTCGATCTCGAGTCGTCGCGCCGCAGGTGGGGCCTGTCGCTTGGAGGCGGTGCCACACAGGCTCTGGCGCTGTGGAGTCCGGATCATCCGCATCTCTATGATCTTCACCTGAAGCTCATCGGCCCTGACGGCGACCTCCTCGACGTGGTTGACAGCTACTTTGGGATGCGGAAACTAGAGGCGCGTGACGGGAGGGTCTATCTCAACGGTCAGCCTCTGTATCAACGCCTTGTGCTGGATCAGGGGTACTTTCCGACGGGCGTCATGACTGCCCCCACCGACGACGATCTGCGACGGGATATCGAGCTGGCACAGGAGATGGGCTTCAACGGCGCCAGAAAGCATCAAAAGGCGGAGGACCCTCGCTGGCTCTACTGGGCGGATCAGCTCGGCTTTCTTGTCTGGGGCGAGATGGCCAATGCACACGAGTACTCCACGGAGTACGTGCAACGTATGACCGCCGAGTGGCAGTCGGTGATACGGCGCGACTACAACCATCCCTGCATCGTGGTGTGGGTCCCGATCAACGAGAGCTGGGGTGGACGGCGAGCGGACGGAGACCTGGAGGTAGACCATCTGCTGGCCATGTATCACCTCACCCGCTCTCTCGACACTACACGGCTGATCGTGGCGAATGACGGGTGGGAGATCGTCAAGGGGGACCTCTGTACTATTCACGACTATGCTCCACCCGCGGCGCTGGCGGAGCGGTTCCATACCCTCGAGTCGGCTTTAGCCAGTCAACCGCCCACGCCGGGCGTCTATTATTCCGGCCACGCTTACAACGGGGAACCGATTATCGTCAGCGAGTTCGGTGGTATCAGTCTCCGAGGCGACCATGGGGCTGGATGGGGATACTCCTCGGTATCCGGAGCGGACGAGCTGGTGAAAAGCTACGGCTCCATGATTGCCGCGCTGCAGGAGAGCCCGATGGTGCAGGGTTTTTGCTACACGCAATTGACTGATGTGGAGCAAGAGAGCAACGGTCTCCTGACCGAAGATCGAAAACCCAAGGCTGGTCTCGCACGTATCAGAGCGATAACGACCCAGATCAGGTAGCGCTCGCGCGTGGCGCACAAATAGGTCATACCTGTCTAAACTCGTGGATCATTTCGTGGATTACCGGTCACCTATGCGGATTGGTGGTGGATGAAATGACGCATTTG